>JAKIUO010000232.1 GCA_021647535.1 Hyphomicrobiaceae bacterium | reverse complement strand
TCCACCGAAGCAGCAACCACCACAGGCTCAACCACAGGCGTGGCGACAATCTCAGGCACCGAAGGCACAATTCCTTCCTGGATGACAACCTGTTCTTGCCCCTCAGGTTCAACAATTTCGATTTCGGGTTCTGGCTCTGCTTCTGGTTCCACCTCAAGAATGATGGCAGGGCTCGGAGAGAAGACAGGCCTTGGTGTGGGGATCGGCTCGGGCAAGGGCTCTGGCTCTGGTGCGGCTCGTGTCTCAGCTTCGACAAAAGTAATCGTTTCCGGTTCCAGATCTGGCACGAACGGCTTTTCAACAGGAAGGTTTTCCGGCATTTCCTCAATATATACTTTGCGCACGGGTTCAAGCACTGGCACTGGTTCTGGCCGATTGATTTCAATAGAAGCCTCCCCTTCTGCAGCAGAATACTGAGAGGCCACGATAGCCCCGGCTCCAGCTACTCCGGCAGCAAGCGGTTCTGTGTGCAGCAGGCTGGCTGACTGCTTGAATAATTTACGCAACCAGCAGCCGACAATCGCTCCCAGAAAATAGGCCACAGCGATCAGCAGTGCAGATTGGAGAAAAAAAGTACTCATTTCGTCAGCTTTCCAAATCTCATTATCATTTATCCCAGCCGGATTTCTTAAACACGGCTCAACTCTCCTCGACAGACCCGCCAAGTCAATTAGGTTACGAGCCTACTAGTCCCTATAAAAGGCGGTATGACGGCTTTCGTCGGCTTCATCTTCTCGCCAGGAACAGGTAATCCATGAAACGGCAATGCCGATCAGAAACGCCAAAGCCAGATAGGGCCATAACTGCATCACCAAATAATACATATTCACTGTCTCCTGATTAAGTGTCGTTCAAAGCTTTGATTTCTTCAAAAGCGGCTTTAAAAATCTTTCACCTTGAACTCGATACGTCTGTTCTTTGCCTTATTGCCCTTGCTGTCATTGGGCGCAACCGGCTTGGCTTCCCCATAGCCAATAGCGCTCAGGCGATCTTTGGAAATACCATTTTCAATCAGATATTTGACGACAGAGCGGGCACGGCGCAGCGACAAGAACTCATTGAACTTGCGGCTGCCATCACTATCCGTATGCCCCTGTATTTCAATGCGTGATTCAGGGCACCGACCCGCCGTATGTGCCAGCTTGGTCAAAACATCATAGCTGTCTTCTTTAAATTTGGCGCTGGCCGTGGCGAAATGTATGCGTTGACCGGCAAGAAGGGTATTGAGATAGGATTGGCAATCATCCCGCTGTAACGGCACACTGGATTGAAAATCATCCTCAAGATATTGCGTAATCTCGGGAAGCTGCTCAAAGGTTTCAGGTTCCTTTTTCACCGGTTCCGGCACCCGGATCTCATCAAAGAACTGATATCCCCTGGGAAGGTCGCCTTTCATGCGCTCCTGAATATCGATGCGTCGCCGGGCACTGGTTGCCCGACCACGCATTTCGATTTCTGTGTTCCATATCATGGTGCTGCCATCATCAAGACGTGACAGTTGCGAGAGCGAATAATTGGCCACCCGGCTCCAGTTCTTTGGCGCACCCCGTCCCACTTTCATCTTGTCCAGAATAATAGCCTTTGGAAAAGACCGCTTGGCTTGCGCCTTGATGGCCCGACGGGTTTTCTTGTCAGGGACATGACCAGACAGGGTCAGACGTTTTGAATGATAATCAGCCCGCCAGATATAGGGCGATACTTTGGGCGCTACGAGTTTTTTCTCGTCCACCCGAAAACCGCGCGGCAAATTGGCCAGACTATCTTCCACATCTGCATGGCTACTGCTATTACTGGCGTTCCCTGCAATCGAATAATCAAAATTGCGAAGTCTGACCTTGCCCTTTTCGAGCTTGGCGAGTTGCGACAGGGCATAGCTGGTGCCATCCTCCCATTGCCGCTCGCTCGGGTCTCCACGGGCAATTTCCATATTGTCGATAATTTTGAGGCCCGGCATCAGCCTTCGGGCATTTTCCAGAATATCGGTACGCTCTCTTTTTGAGTGAACATGCCCGCTCAGCACGAGACGTTTGTCCTCCCTTTGCGCTGACCATAAAAAGGGCGAAACCCGTGGAATGACAATATCAGGAGCTTTCACCCGGTTTAAGCTCAGCCGCATATCAATCGGCAGCTCTTCGCGCAAGGCCTGCTTCAGACCTCGAAAACTTGCAGCATCAATGGTCAGTCCCTCAATGCTGAAATTTCGGTCACGCAAACCGACCCGGCCATAATTAAAGGCAGACAACTGCTTCAAACCAAAGCCCACCGTCTCCATAAAGGTGCGGTGATCGGGTTCGCCAGAGGCGATTTCCATATTGTCGCGAATTTTGATGTCGGGAAACTGTGCCTTGGCCATATTCATGACCGCTTTGCGGTCCTTGCGGCTTGGCACGAAACCATTGAGAACAAGCTCGTTTTCTTCTTTTCGGGCCGACCAGGTATAAGGAGACTCAGTGCGCAATATATTCATATCTTCAGCGACGATACGCACACCCCAGGTTTTTTCAGCCAGAGCAATGGCGTCGTCCTGATCTTTAATGCCATCAGCTGTACCACTGAGCACACCATCGCGCCCCGAAAAATCAGCCTTTGCCCAGCCAAGGCCCGCGTCTTCAAGTGTGGTGTTTACCCGCTCGACCAGATCGGCTTCAACATTGCGGCGCTCGCCAAAGATAACAAGCAGCCAGAGCAGGGCCAGCAATGGCAGCCCGTAAAGCCACCCGGCGGGTTTGCACTTCCACATAGTTCATCCTCGTTCATGTTTCTATCACTCGCCAATAAAACAAAAGGCAAACAAATATGTTTTTTTACCATCAGGCAGATAAATATATTCTCATCAGCATATTCATCAGCCTGCTCTTCTTGCCGTCCCGCTTCTTAAAAAAAACGGCCATAGACGATGATCGTTTGCATGGACATTTTCCAAGACCTTTGCCTGAAAGACCTTTATTGCTGGGATAATAGACGAAGTTTCCTACACTTCACAAGTTGTTAAATTACTGTCCTTAACGCCATCTTTTCCATTAAAGACAATGCCTTGTGTTCTTTTATGAAGAGCGGGTGCAAATTATCCACAAGACCGTTTCTCAACACTGTTCGCGACCTGTCCTACCCGCCTTTGTGCCGCGCAACAAAGATGCACATTACTGACTTGCCTGTCTATTTGCGAACAGCTGTTGAGGACTTGCCAGATACAAATAACTTCCCCCCTTTATTTTGGACGCAAACCAACTATAATAAGCAGCTTGTCGCGCTCGATTGAAACCGACAAAGCAGGTCCAGAAAGTCTTAAGTACAAAGCACTCGAAAACCCGAAAAAAGGTTGTCCGATCAAAGAGGGTTCGCCCGTCAGCAACCAAATCGCCATAGCCGCTGGCTATAGAAAAATGAAAATAGTGGGACAATTCAGATCAGCTGATTTTATTGTATACGGTAATGATAGAGATAATTCATGAATATATCTTCGAACGAAGCGCAAACAAACACGCCAGCTGCAACCACCTTGCGGCGCGAAAAATTCATACCCGTTTCACGCCTTGGCCTGATGGATCGGTTGGCCAAAACAGAGCAGTTGACTTTACAAGGGGATGAGCAGGCAAGCTGCAAGAACCTGTTTCGCTACCTGTCAGTCTGGCGCCATCAGACCTATCAAAAACGCCTGTCCCGTCTCAAACAATGCTACCTGCCCTTTAGCCCCGACCGCGATACCAAACGCGTGCGCGAGCATAGCGCCAAGCAGCTCCATACCTTTAAAGTAGGGCTGATGTTTGAAATCAATGTCCTGCTCCAGCAAGCCAATTTCGAGGCCATTGGTGCAGCCAAGCTGGAAGAGCTGTTACAGGCCAACTCCGCTCATGGCCTTGAGCTCGAAGTGGATCTTGGCGAATTCGACGATGTTTTGCTCTATGCGCGCGGGCTGGAAACCGAGACCATTCAAAAGCGGGTACCCGATAATCTCTATCTGTTCAAAAAGACGTTTGAAGTGCCGACCTATAAACGATTATTCCTGCTCCTAAAGCTGAAGAGCGTTGAACAGCGCATTGTTGAAATTATGGAAAAACGTAAGGTCAGCGAAGCCAAGGCGCGCCGTATCAACAAAAAACAACGGCATGGACTACCTGACGACCCAAAGGGAGAATATATCTATTTGCGCCTGTTCAAGGATATTCCCCAGGAAGATCTGGAGATGATGTTTCCCAATACCCAGGTGCAGCTGCGCCTCTTCGACAAAATCAAGCTTGGCGTGACAGCGGGAGGCGG
>JAKIUO010000231.1 GCA_021647535.1 Hyphomicrobiaceae bacterium | reverse complement strand
CGAGCTTTACGGGCTGAAGGAAAGCCGCGAGCTGATTGCCAAGGCGCTGGAGGGTGAGCTTGTTGGGTAACAGACGCGCGGCTGCCTTGCTGCGCAATTGGGCTGCTGCCCAAACCCGCTTGGGGAAAAGTGTTCCCCCAAACCCCCTTCTTTTTGAAAGTTAACTAAAGGGCTGGGAGGCTGGGAGGTATGCTCATAGGTGCTAAGATAAGGTGATAATATCACAAAAAACATCATCCCGACGCAGGTCGGGATCCAGTCGCTTCTCGTTATTCCGCAGCCAACCCATTTTAAAGAACCCAATAATTCAGGTTGTTACCAGCTTTGAACGACCATCAAAAATCATCGCGACTGGATCCCGTTCGGCAACGGGATGACGTTTTATAAGAGAATAATCTTATCTTAGCGCTTATGGGAGGTCTCCTCCCAACTGGGTGCGGGACTGGTCCCGCTCGCGCAGCGAATAAGCGTGAAAGCTCGACCTACCAGCAGGCCACGGCCAGCGAGGTGCAGTTATATTCATCGCCAAAGAACCACAAATGATATTTGCATTTGCGAAAGCGGCGCTGGATGCGCAACGACTTCAATCCGCGTTTTTTCTGATAGGCTTTGAGGTCGGCAGCCAGCAGGTCGTCGGCGAATTTTTGCGCCACGGCCTTGCCGTGGTCGACGCCGGCTGTAGAGATGCGCACGCAGCGGTCACCCTGGGGGACGATTTTTGGTGAGCTGGTGGGCATCGCATTGGCTGTGAGAGGGGAGGCCAGGAGCGCCATGCAAAAAGCGCCTGCGAGGCACAGATTAAAATATTTCATCTTTTTTATTCCACTCGATTTCGGCCAGTGTCTTGCTTGGTGTAGAGTGTTGAGCTCAGGCTTTTTGCCGAGCTTTATGCAAATCTATTCCAGCCCTGTTTTGGTTCCGCTGGCACGAGGGTAAAACAAAAGGGCCAAAAAGAAAACCGCATAAAAAAAGAGCACATTGCTTTTTAGGGCGATGCACTCTTTTTTGTAACAGTCGAGAAGGGCTTTTCCTAATTGCCTTTGGCAGCTTTAGAGGCCGATTTGAGGCGGGCATCGGTGGCTGACAGAACATTTGTCGTAAATTTGGTACTATCCCCAAGATTGACTGTACCATTACAAACTGTGCCGCAATGGTAGGAATTGCGTGATCTGCCGCGATAGACGATGACCAGGCCACTTTCCTTGCTGGTGGTGACATGAACCTTTTTATTGAGGATTTGCCGATTGTCTTCATCCAGCAGGATGATATTGGTATGCCCGGTAGATTTTCCGGTAAAAACCAGCATCTTCTTACTCTGAATAGTGACATCGGCAATGGCTGGATTGCCAATAATGACCTGAGCGATCGGACGGCTGAGCTCAACGATTTTGGCTTCATCTATAAAAACTGTGATGGGCTCGGCAACCGCTGTGCTCGATGTGAACAAGCTCAGCGATAGAATTGAGAACAGGATGGAGATGAGAATTCTCTCCAGGGCAAACAGACGTTTGATATTTTGATAAAGCATTTTTTCCACTCACTATGCTGGCTACATTGTTCTTCATTAGAGCGGTTTATGGTGAAGAAAACGTAAACTCCCGGGTTTTATGAAAAGGAAAGGGGGCAAGGCGCTGCAATAGAGTGACTTTACCCTCTATACAGTCGGCCATGCGCAAGGGTAAGGGGACTGCAATGACGTATATATATAAGGGGGCAGTATCGCGGAAGCCTTTGGAAGTAAAGAATTAACCATAGATAACTGGATTATGTAAAAATGTTTTGCTAACCGTTCGAATTAATAAGATCGAAAGAACTCATACGTATATTCAGCATCAGTTCAGGCGGCAGGGTCGCTCATCAGTTTGGTGACTGTCTAATGTTTGTCTGAATGAAGTGCTGTGTAAATGTAAAAAATACGTAGGAGTATTATAATATGACTAAATTTGTAAAAACTTTCGCCAATGACGAATCTGGTGCAACTGCTATTGAGTACGGCCTCATTGCTTCTGGTATCGCTGTTGCGATCATCGTTGCTGTACAGCAAATTGGTACAGACCTGAATGGCATGTTTACGAAGATTTCAAGCAACATCACTGCCCCGTAGTGCATGTGGTTCATTCCGCTTTGCGGATGATCGAAAAAGGCCGCTCTTCGAAAGAAGAGCGGTTTTTTTGTTGAAGCCACCGCCAAATTTAGCTTTTTTTAATGCGCTTTTGTTAACATATATTTTTGTCAGTGCCATTGTAACAGAGGAACGCGTGGATGTCTTTTCTACTCAGATTTAGTATTGCTTTTATTATTGGTGTTGCCACAGTGGTTACATTGTGGATCTGGTATAGTGATTTTCATTATAATTTCACTGGAACCTCTGAGGTTCTTTTGGCTGTCGCCACATTTCTTAGTATTAGTTGGGCTATCAAATCCTATTCGACCATCTCTCTTGCCAAAAGAATTGCAACATTTGTTGTTTGGTTGTGTCTGGTAAGCCTTTTTACCACAGTTGTCGCTCCCCTCAGTTACTTGTTTGCGAGTGTGGGCGGGGCGTTTATGGATAGCTATTTTGTAGCAGCGGATCGCGCGCTTGGTTTTAACTGGGTGGCTATGCTGACTTTTTTGTCTGATCATCCCTGGGTCGGGGAATATTCGGGGACGATTTATCTTAGTTCGGGCAAAGTTCTTTTGGCTATTTGGACTTACCTGGCTTTGACCGGCCGTTTTGAACGCGGTGAGCTTTTGCTGGCTTCTGTATTTCTCTCTTGTTTCGTGATCATTGCGGTGGCAGCACCATTTGCTGCCAAAGGCCCCTTCGGCTATTTTAATATTTCACCCGAATTATACCGTGATCTTGCCCCGGTTATTACCGTAGAGGCGAAAAACTGGTTTACGCATTTGACTGCATTGCGTGACGGAACGTTTCGTGAGCTTGGTCGCGGGGTATATGAGGGGATCGTGGAATTCCCGTCTTTCCATACCGCTTTGTCCGTATTGATGATCTTGGCTCTTCGCGGCTGTGGAGCTGTTTTCTGGATTTCTGGATTTTATAATCTCGTGATTTTGCTGACTGTGCCGATCGATGGAGGTCACTATTTCATCGATATGATCGCCGGTGGCGTGATCGCGTTGATTGCATGGTACGGCCTTGCTGCCCTGGATTTGATGGTTGCTGAAAAACGCCTGCTTGCCAGTCTGCGCCTTCCTGAATGGAAGGGATCAGGGGAGCTGGCCAAAAGTGGACAGTTGCTGGCATTGCGTTTGCTGGAGTGGTCCGTGTTGAAACCTGCCAGGGTTTTTCGCTCAAACAGTTAGAGACAGATCGTTTCAGGGAGATGACGCATGACAGCTTTGCAAAAAACAAGTCTTTATATCATCGCAGCCATGGCGTTGCTCAATATGATCTGGATGGGCTATGCCGGTTTCGATATTGAGGGAGGGGATCTGTTCGTTCCGGCGCTGTTTAGCATTGTGTTGCTGGCCGTCAGCTATTTTTATATACGCTATCGGCCGGACAAAAATCTGGCTGCGGTGACGTTCTGGACAGCTCTGCTGATTGTGTTTTCTGTTGTGGCGGTGATAAGCAGCTATCTGTTTGCCTCTCTTAATGGTTTGATCCTGCTGACCGTGCCATTGGAGGGCAATCATTATTTTGCCGATATGCTGGCAGGCACGCTGGTGGCAATCATTGTCTGGATCGGGGTGTTGAAAGTACAACAATGGCAAGGCGTTGGGACAAGAAAGGCAAAAATGCCGCTTTATCAACCAGTAGCTCGGGCAAGAAGCTGAAATCGAAAAGGATTTTACGCTTGCTTTACCTGGATGGGGTAAGATGGCTCCAGAATAGTTTGCAGGCCTTGCCAGAATAGTTTGCAGGCCTTGCCAGAATAGTTTGCAGGCCTTGAAAGGCTTCGTATAAAGGATTTTACGTCAATGTTTGAACTGGCCGTTTTGATTATCTTTCCTCTCGCCATGCTGGTTTCGGCAAGCATGGACATCATGACCATGACCATTCCCAACAAGGTAACGCTGGCGCTGGTCGCGGGTTTCTTTGTACTGGCGCCGTTTGTCGGCTTCACCTGGCAGGAATCTGGTCTGCATATTGCCATTGCCGTTGCCATGCTGGTGATCACCATGGGCATGTTTGCCATGGGCTGGATCGGGGGAGGGGATGCCAAGCTGTTTGCCGCAACAGGTCTGTGGCTGGGCTAGACGCAGCACATGTTTGACTATGCCCTTTATGCCTCTTTGCTGGGTGGGGTGCTGACAGTACTTGTGATGAAAATGCGCATGTTGCCGGTTT
>JAKIUO010000230.1 GCA_021647535.1 Hyphomicrobiaceae bacterium | reverse complement strand
AAAAGGAAAGCGAAGCCCATGCCCAACTCGCCACCCTGACCCCGCGCGAAACTGATGTGTTGCACCATCTCATGTCCGGCCTGTCAAACAAAGCCATTGCCGGACGGCTGGGCCTGTCCCCGCGCACGGTTGAAGTCCATCGCGCCCATATCATGGAAAAAACGCAGGTAAAAAGCCTTTCCCACCTCATCAGACTATGCGTGCTGGCAGGCCTTGAGCCGGAAATCGAAGGCCCTTCTTCCAGCTAAAACGGCACAGCAAAAATAACAGCTGAACCGCTCAGGTATCCTGACCATTGACCTGGCGGTCTAGTTCTTTGATGGCTTCCTTCGCCTGGACGAATTGTGGATGATTGCGCAGCAACACACGATAGGCCTGCAAGGCGCAACTACGATCACCAATTTCCTGCAAGGTCAGAGCCAGACCATGCAAAGCCTGAAAATGTTTGGGGTCAAGAGCCAGTGCATGACGCAGCGTTTCCAGCGTTTTTTCATATTCTTTTTTCATGAAATGCACCATGGCGCGCTTGTTCCAGCCTTCAGCATAAAAAGGCATGAGCTCAATCACCCGGTCAAGCAATTCTTCAGCCACAACAAAATCGCGTTGTTCCATGGCCAATATGGCATTTTGCATGATAAAATCTATATTATCATCACCAGAAGTCAGCCAGACCTGCTCAATAGCATCAGCGATTGGCTGGGCAAGGGTCTGCGAAGACGCCTGCCGCAAGCGGCGGTAGAGCCCCTCAAGGAAAGGCTTGCGCTCTTTTCTTGACAAACGCTCGGGCACAGAAATGCTTAGCCCGGACCCAAGCGGCTCCAACGGCACAAGCCTGCTGGAATAGCCCTTCATTTGAGCCGAGAATGAGCCGATAGGACCGGCCTGTGATTGTGTGGGAAGCAATACAAAAAGGCATAGGCTCAAAACTGCCACCCTGCCTCTGCGACCGACGCGATACAGACGGACGACTGATTCGCCATGTTTCATGAAGCAAAGATAGCAAAATTAAGCCCGGTCAGTCAATTTAGTAAGGCCAAATATTGGAGAGATGCGACCTTAAGTGCTCCCAAGAGGCAGATCTGTTGCACAAGAACCACAAATCCGCGATCCTTCAAGAAGACCGACGCGCAAAAACACCGCGCCACTATCGACACGGTGTCCAAAACTCGGGCCAGCTCACAAGAGAGCTGCCCCTATAAACAAGCCAGCTGCGGCAGCAAAAGGCTACCCTTCTCTAACCCTGGCGGGCTTTGAAGCGGCGATTGGTTTTGTTGATAATATAAAGACGGCCCCGGCGGCGGATAATGCGATTATCGCGATGACGTCCGCGCAACGACTTTAGAGAATTTCTGATCTTCATGACGTGCTTTCACTTTATATTTTGTCTGCTTTAGCGTCTCTGGCCCGTTTTTTTTCATGGTGGGCGCGGTAGGGATTGAACCTACGACCCCCTCGATGTCACCGAGGTGCTCTCCCACTGAGCTACGCGCCCTCACAGGTCTCATGAAAACAGGCCCGAAGTCTGTTGAAGCTTTTCCTATATCGTTAAAGAAGGGAAAGCGCAAGCAGGGAAACAAAAAACCCCTGTCCTTTTCAACTTGTTCCAGCCCAGACAGCTCCAGCCGCCAACTGGCCAACCAAAAAGGTCGAAAAAAGACCATGCCGACAGGCCGCACGGCTCGATTATCCTGCATCCAGACGACTGGGGTCAGGTTCCAGCGTTTAGTCTTCCATCGCCATGCGTTCAACTTCGTTCACCAAATCACGCAAATGAAACGGCTTGGACAACACTTTGGCGTTTTCCGGGGCCTTGCTGTCTGGATTAAGAGCAACGGCGGCAAATCCGGTTATAAACATGATTTTAAGATCAGGATCAAATTCGGCAGCCCGTCTGGCCAGCTCAATACCGTCCATTTCAGGCATGACAATATCGGTTAGCAAGAGCGTAAAAGGTTCTTCACACAAGCGCTCATAGGCTTCCAGGCCATTGCCAAAGGACACCACATCATAGCCCGCTTTCTTAAGCTCACGCTCCAGAAAACCTCTCATATCATCATCATCTTCGGCCAGCAATATCCGTTGCATACTCATATTCCGTGGTTCGTTTACAGCCATCTTTTTCCTGCCTATGATTTCGCTACGACATAACCCATAACCGACATGCCCGATTGCAAGGGACATATTTCAAAGCCAACCTAACAGATCCGCCTTACCTGGTCACATATCTTATGTGCATAACCATAACAAATAATGTAACCAGCTCGTTCATAAATAGCTCTTTCAAGTCATTATAGGCTCGCCAATTACGTCTTATACCACCCTGTAATTACATTTCTCCCTCAGACCACTCATGCATCTTTGGGAACCATTTTGCCGACAAATGCCTTGCGCAACCTCAATTTGCCTGAACAAGATTACAGAAGAATCGCTGACAGGCTTTGTATTAGCCAGAAATGTGGGCTAAAACACGGTACGAACCTGACAATATCGAGGCTGCAGCCCTTTACCAAGCTCGAAAACCACATGGCACCCAAGCGAAAAAACCACATGGCATCACTTGAACAAAAAACCATAGATGATTGCTTCACCCCTTCTTTCACCCTGGTTCAGCCCGCGCAGGAGACCTGCCCCTATATCTTCAGCTCGCCCCATAGTGGACGCACCTACCCACCAGCTTTTTTGAAGGCTTCACGCCTGTCAGCCCTGCAACTGCGCAGTTCAGAAGACGCTTTTGTGGACGAACTATTTTCTCACGTAACGGATCAGGGCGCCTGGTATCTAAAGGCGCTTGTGCCCCGTGCCTATCTTGACCTCAATCGCCATCCGCACGAACTTGACCCCAAACTGTTTGATGAAAAAATGCCCGACTATGCCCTCACCAGTTCGACAAAGGTAAAAAGTGGCCTTGGCGTCATCGCCCGCATCGTGTCAGAAGGGTGCGAGATCTATAAACACCCGCTCGCCCTGTCTGATGCCCTGACGCGTATCAACCATCTTTACTTCCCCTACCACAAAGCCCTTGGCGCGCTTATTGAGACGGTCAAAAAAAATCACAAACGGGTCGTCCTGATCGATTGCCATTCCATGCCCTCCAACAACCTCCCCGGCTTTCGTGATGTGCCGCCTGATTTTGTCCTGGGCAATCGATTTGACAAGAGCTGCGACTATGAGCTGACCCATTTCGTACGCGCTCAGCTGCAGGCCATGGGCTATGTTGTCGCCGTCAACAAGCCCTATGCCGGGGGCTATGTGACCCGCCAATATGGCAAGCCGCAAAAGGACGTGCACGCCCTGCAGATCGAAATCAACCGGAGGCTATATCTAGATGAGCGCTGCATGAAAAAAACGGCGGGCTTCAACAAGCTGCAGAAAAATCTGTGCAAGCTGACACAAAAACTTATAAGTGCCCGGCCAGATCGCTCCCTCGCAACCCCACTGGCAGCAGAATAGGAAAAAGAGCCCGAAGCCAACACAAAAAAAGGACCGCAAGCCGAAACTTGCGATCTTTTTTCACAGAGAGGAAACTATCCAAATTCAAAAATATCCATACTGCCACGATACGAAATATTTCAGCATGTTTAGATGAGTTCAAATTAGCCGACGGTTCTAAATGTTGCAACGCCTTTCGTCACATTTATGACATAATAACACCATGCGTTGCAATTTTGCATCATGCAAAATTGCGCATAAATACGTAGAAAGCCCATTTTTATGCCGAAACCCCCTCCCAAAGACACAGTGAGTAATAATATTGCAACAGGGGTATCGAGCCTGGAACCCATACTGCACGAACTCGCCGACTGCTCTGCAAAAGTCATATTACCATTCTTTCGCTCCAAAATTGACGTTGATGAAAAGCATGAAAAAGGCATTTACGACCCGGTCACAGAAGCCGATCGCAGCGCCGAAAGGGTCATGCGCGCCCTCATTGAAAAGCGCTTTGGTGACCACGGCATTATTGGTGAGGAATTTGGCGACAAGGCCCCGGACAGCGAGTTCTGCTGGGTGTTTGACCCCATAGATGGCACCAGAGCCTTTATCATTGGCGCGCCCACATGGGGAACCCTGATCGGCCTCAATCAAGACGGTCAGCCCACCCTTGGCATGATGAACCAGCCCTTTACGCGCGAGCGCTTCTGGGGCGGTCCAGATGGTGCTTTTTACCAGCGATTTGAAGGCGAAAGAACAAAGCTGGCAACCAGCCCGGTCACTGAACTTGCAAAAGCCACGCTGACCAGTACGGCACCAGAGCATTTTGCCGACAAAAAGGACTGGCAAAAATTCCACACCCTGTCAGACAA
>JAKIUO010000229.1 GCA_021647535.1 Hyphomicrobiaceae bacterium | reverse complement strand
ATTGCAGTAACAATTTCTAATGATACTAAAACCGAAGAGGTAATAAAAACAGAAATCACAAAGACAAAAAGTGTAATTTCTGTTGATGAGAATTATAATGGGGAAACCCCAAAATCTTCTGATACGTTAATTATAAACAGAGAAAAAATGTCTTTTGCTGATCTGGCAATGGAAAGTTATGAGGGCTATGAGTGGTCCGGCGTGCGCGATGAAGACGCTTTCGATCACTTCGCCGCCATGCAACCTGGCGATCTGGGCTTCTTTTATCATACCGGCATCGAGCACCGTTTTTATGGCATTGTCCGCATCAAAAGCGCCGCCCATCCCGACAGCACCGACGATAGCGGCCAATGGCTGGCCGCTGATATCGCCGTTTTCTTGCGGCTTATTTCCCGTGTCCCCTTAAGCGCCGTCAAACAACAAGAGCCATGGGCCGAATTTGCTGACCGGGTGGCCAGTGGCCCCGCTATTCAACCTATCAGCTCCGCTGAATGGACTGCCGTTTGCCAGTTGGCTGATATGCCCAAAATACCGGAATAGGATCCATTTACCATGAGTCTTCTTGATATTACCGCCCTGCTCCTGACCCTTTCCGTTTTGTTTGGTTATATCAATCACAAATGGCTGAAAATGCCCCACACCATTGGCATAGTGGTTATTGGGCTGTTTGCTTCGGCTACCATTGTGCTGGCAGACTGGCAGTTTGCAGGTCTTGATATTGGGCTGACGGTGCGCACAGCGCTTAAAAGCATTGATTTTCACGAAGCCCTGATGAACGGCTTTTTAAGCGCCTTGCTGTTCGCTGGAGCCATTCATATAGATCTGGAAGAGCTGGCCTCGCGCAAATGGGCCATTTCGCTGATGGCCACCCTTGGCATTATGGTCTCGACCTTCCTCATCGCAACGGTAATGTGGACGGCATCGGGCCTGCTTGGGGTGCAACTGCCCTTTATCTGGTGGCTGGTGTTTGGCGCACTGATTTCGCCGACCGATCCTGTTGCCGTGCTCGGTATTTTAAAGACCGTGCATGTGCCCCCATTGCTCAAGGCGAAAATCGCTGGAGAAAGCCTTTTTAATGACGGCGTTGGCGTCGTGGTTTTTGCGGTGATGCTCACCATTGCAACGGGCAGTGGACACGGCGGCGACACCATCACAGCCCTTGATATTGCCGAGCTGTTTATCGTCGAAGCGCTGGGGGGAGCTCTGCTGGGACTGCTGGCCGGCGGTTTGGCCTATGCCATGATGCGCTCCATAGACGATTATATTCTGGAAGTGATGATCACCCTCGCCCTTGTTGCCGGAGCTTATGCGCTGGCCCTGCACCTGCATATTTCTGGGCCCATCGCCATGGTGGTGGCCGGTTTGCTCATCGGTAATCATGGCGCGCGTTTTGCCATGGGCGGTAAAACCCGCGAGTCCCTGTTTCATTTCTGGGAGCTCATTGATGAAATCCTCAACTCGATTTTATTCCTGCTCATCGGCCTTGAAGTTCTGGTCATACTCACCCACTGGCAATATGCGGGCGTGGCTTTGTTTGCCGTCCCTGTTGTGCTGCTGGCCCGCCTGACCTCTGTGGCGCTGCCCATCGGCCTATTGTCCCTGCGCGAAAAATTCACCGAAGGTGCCATCACCATTTTAACATGGGGCGGCCTGCGCGGCGGCATCTCCGTAGCGCTGGCTTTATCCCTGCCCGAAAATGATTATAAGCCGGTTATTCTCGTCGCCACTTACGCCGTCGTCGTGTTCTCGATCATCGTCCAGGGCCTGACCATGCAAAGCCTCGTCAAACGCACAATCAGCAACGCCCGCGCGAAAGACCCCGTAGCCTTGAAAGAGGATGCCAGCTAAAAAACCACTTCGTGGTTTGCCCCTCGCCGGGGAGGCAGCTTGTGCAGCTGGCAGAAAAGGGCGAGCCCCTTTCATCCCCTGCTGCCAGCCTCGCAGAGAAAAAATGGCTGGCGAAGAGAAAATCGCCAAAGCGATTTAACTGCCTCTGGCCCTTTGGCTTGGATACTGCTAAACAGGCGGCATGAACAAGACAAGCAGCACAGGACATGAACATGCGCACAGCTTCTGTTGAACGAAATACCAATGAGACCAAAATCAGCGCCACCATCAATCTGGATGGCAGCGGTACTTATGATGTGGAAACCGGTATCGGGTTTCTTGATCACATGCTGGAACAGTTGTCGCGCCATTCCCTGATTGATATAAAAGTGCGTTGCAAGGGTGATCTGCATATTGATGGCCACCACACCACAGAAGATGTGGGCATTGCACTGGGCCTCGCTTTGCTTGAAGCGCTGGGTGATAAAAAAGGCATCCGACGTTATGGTTTTTCCTATATTCCCATGGATGAAGTGCTGACCCGCGCCGCTGTCGATATTTCTGGTCGCCCATGGCTGGTGTGGAATGTCAATTTTACCCGCGACAAGCTTGGGGAAATGGATACGGAACTGTTCCGCGAATTTTTTCAGGCCTTTGCGCAAAATGCCGGACTCACCCTGCATGTGGAAAACCTTTATGGCGAGAACAACCACCATATTATAGAGAGTTGTTTTAAGGCTCTCGCCCGTGCGCTGCGCGCGGCCCTCACTATTGACCGCCGTCAGGCCGATGCGCTGCCAACAACAAAAGGCAAGCTCGGCAGCTAAAAAAACCGGTTTTTAAATTGGGGTTTGGGGATTATTCCCCAATGCCATCTGCAAAGATGCCTTCGCGGCGAGCGCAAAGTCGCATCGCGACTTTTATGAGCCTCGCAGGCAACAGCATTCCCAAACTGAGCCACAACTCTTGGCTGATTTTTATGGCGACCTTCGCCGATTTGTGCAAATCTCGAAAAATTGGCAAATATTCAGTATGGGACCAGAGTAATGTCAGAGTTAAGCTATACGATTTATGAACCGGCACGAGTTGAAAAAGACCCTGTGACCCGCGCCGACGAGCTGCTTTTTATCAAAGATGGTTTCGCCTTCTGGGCGATGATCGCCCCTCCCCTATGGATGATCTATCACCATCTCTGGCGGCCCCTCATCGGCTTTATTGTGGCGATCATTCTTGTCAAAGCCTTGATCTGGCTGTTTGCCCTGGAAGCTCAGGCCGGTGGCTTGCTGATTATTGGTTTGTCTATCGGTTTTGGTTTTCTGGCCAATGATATCCGTCGTCTGTTTCTTGAAAAAGATCAATATCAGATGATCGGTGCCATTAGCGGCCCCTCACAAATTGAGTGTGAGCGTCGTTTCTTTCATAACTGGCACCCTTTATCGAGCCGTCTGCAGAATGAGGAACACAGTTTATGAGCGTTGTCATACTTGATTATGGCTCTGGCAATCTTCATTCAGCACTTAAAAGTTTCGAGCGCGCCAATGCCGAATGTGGCGCTGGTTTTGACATAAAGCTCAGCAGCGATCCTGATGATGTACACACCGCGCAGCGTATTGTATTGCCTGGCGTTGGCGCTTTTGCCGATTGCTATAGTGGCCTGATGGCGCTCGATGGTATGCACGAAGCCTTGCAAGAAAGTGTCATACAACAGGGCAAGCCGTTTTTTGGCATCTGTGTCGGTATGCAAATGATGGCCGACCGGGGACTTGAGCATGGTGATCATCAAGGGCTCGGCTGGATATCCGGGCAGGTTGAAAAAATAGAGCCCAACGACAAAAATCTGAAAATCCCCCATATGGGCTGGAACACTCTTAACCAGATCACCGACCATCCCCTGCTCAAAGACATCCCGCTCGGCGATGCTGGCCAACACGCCTATTTCGTCCATAGCTATCATTTCAAAACAAGTGAGCGCACCAATGATATTCTGGAAACCGACTATGGCGGACCGGTCACCGCCATGGTTGCCAAAGACAATATGGTCGGCACCCAGTTCCACCCGGAAAAAAGCCAGAAAATGGGTCTGGCCCTGATCGCCAATTTCTTGAAGTGGAAGCCTTGACTAGTGGCTTTCCCCTCTTTATTTGATGGGTAGTCTTCATAAAAGCTGCTTCGCAGCTTATCCTCGCCGGATGGGCAGCCTGTTCAGCCGGAACCAAAGGCGAGCCTTTGGAAACCATTTTGAAATTGGGGTTTGGGGACTAGTGCTCAAACAGCGAAAGCGATAGCACAACAAAAAAAGTCCCCAATTCCGTCTGAAAAGACATTCTACTCCCCCCCTAAAAAAAACACAGGCCCAACAAATGATCCTCTTCCCCGCTATCGACCTCAAAGACGGTGAGTGCGTGCGTCTCAAGCTTGGCGACATGGAACGCGTTACTGTATTTAATGACAACCCGGCTGCTCAGGCCAAAGCGTTTGAAGATCA
>JAKIUO010000228.1 GCA_021647535.1 Hyphomicrobiaceae bacterium | reverse complement strand
ACTATTATGCTTACCAAAAAATCTACGCCTTCGCTCTCTTCTCATAATGATAATGATGACCAAGAGCTACAACCTATCCTCGACTCTATCCAATATTTAGAAATAGAATCGCGTAAATTAGGTCATGCTAAAATAGCAAATTTACTTAAAGAAGCTTGGACACAGCCCATAGCGCCTAAATCTTTTGCCAGTTCTACCTTTGAACCTGCCCATCAAATGCAGCATTATTTAGAACTGCTTAACAGTATGAAAGTTATGCAACAAAATTTAGAAAAAGCTGGCTTAACTGACGAAAGCGAAATTATTAAAGTGGCCGTAATTTCTTTATTTTGTAAGTTTGACATTCAGAATGAAGCCTTAGCGCAGCTCAATTAAGCTCTCAAAAAATGAAAAGAAACGCCCTGTTCATGGCTTAAAATTGCAAAGCAGACACCACTATATTAGAATTGTTCCTAATTTTATAAAGCTTTACAAAGCACACCTTAGATAAACGCACCCTAAATAAAAAATTAAACCTGTGCATATCACCTTTTCCTGTTATAACTGGAGTTCATTCAACCTACGAACTTCTGGTGATAATTTGAGTAAGAAGCCCGCAAAAGCGAAAAAAAAGAATAGAGCGAGAAAAGCCGACTGGAATAGCTCTGCTCCCATGCCGACCAAAGAGCAAATTTTGGAATTTATCCAATCCTCTCCCAACAAAGTTGGTAAGCGCGAAATTGCGCGTGCTTTTCACTTACGCGGTTCTGATAAAATACCTCTAAAACGTCTACTCAAAGAAATGAGCGAAGAAGGCGTGATTTCCCATCCGCGCAAACGCATCAAAAAGCCTGGCGACCTCCCCCCTGTTGCTGTCATTGATATTGTTGGTACGGATGATATGGGAGATTTTTATGGCTTTCCGACAAATTGGAAAGAAAATGAGGGCGCAAAGCCTCGTGTTTTGATTGATGAAAAGTCTCTCCTCAACCTTAAAGGTGGCATTCCTGGTGTTGGCGATAGTGTTTTAGCGCGCATTGAGCACCTCACTATTGATTCAGAAAATAAATATCCCTATAGCGCCAAAGCCATGAAACGCATTGGGCGCGAGCGCGAAACACTGCTGGGCATTTTTCATAAAACCGAAATTAAGGGTGGTATCATTAGCCCTATCGACAAAAAAGGCATGAAAGAATGGCCGATTCCGCCGCAACATTGTCAGGACATCCCAGACGGTGAACTTGTGCGCTTTGAACTGAAGAAGCATGGAAAATATGGCGAAAGCACCGCCCGTATTCTCGAAAAACTTGGTCACCCTACCGACCAAAAACAAATTAGCCTGATTGCTATTCATAATCATGGTATTCCCAATCAATTTCCTGCCGATGTATTAGCCGAGCTTGAAAAACTCACACCTCCAACTTTAGAAGGCCGTGTTGATTTACGAGATATTCCACTTTTGACGATTGACCCTGCCGATGCCCGCGACCTCACTGTACGCGGTGGAGCCATCCATTTTGACAAGATCAAATTTCACTATGGCAAAAAAAGCGGCGTCATCGAACAGCTTTCCCTCAAAATCAAGCCTGGTGAAAAGGTTGGCATTGTCGGGCGCTCGGGCTCTGGCAAAACCACGCTGATGAATATTTTATTGCGCCTTTATGATCTGGAAGGGGGCCGCATTCTTATTGATGATCAGGACATTGCAGGCCTGAAGCAGGACCATTTGCGCGCCCATATCGGTGTCGTTTCGCAAGACACCTCGCTGCTGCACCGCTCCATCGCCGAAAATATCGCCTATGGCCAGGAGCAAGCCAGCCGCACCGATGTCATCAAGGCGGCCAAACGCGCCAATGCCCATGAATTCATCACAACACTTGAAGATAAGAAGGGCAACAAAGCCTATGACGTGCTGGTTGGCGAGCGCGGCGTCAAACTGTCGGGTGGCCAGCGCCAGCGCATCGCCATTGCCCGCATGTTTTTGAAAGACGCGCCTATTTTGCTGCTTGATGAAGCGACCTCGGCATTGGATAGCGAAGTTGAAGCGGCCATTCAGGAAAATCTTTTCGCCTTGATGGAGGGCAAAACCGTTATCGCCATCGCCCATCGCCTATCCACCATCTCCTCACTCGACCGGCTGGTGGTCATGGACAAGGGCGAGATCATCGAACAGGGCAGCCATATTGAGCTGATCGCCAATGGCGGCCTCTACGCCCAGCTGTGGAGCCGCCAATCTGGTGGCTTTCTGGCTGGCTGAACTGAGGGGCTCTGCCCCATAATCAGCCGTTCAGGAAACGAGAAGCTCTCGGTATTCCCTGTGGGTGATCTTCTCAAGCGTATATCTCTTTCTGCGCGATCACTACGTAGTATTACCTGCGACCTATTTTCAGTTGACAATGATTTGCAATAGCGACAATATCAGGAAAAATATCACAGGAGCACACGATGAAAATTCTGTTATCCGCCGCTGGCATTGCCGCTATTGCAATGAGTTCTGGGCTGAGCCCGGCGAGCGCTGGCCAAGAGGTCAACCTTTATTCCTATCGCCAACCCTTCCTGATCAAGCCCATGCTGAAGGGCTTCACCAAAAAGACCGGCATCAAGGTCAATGTCGTTTATGCCAAAAAGGGTATGCTGGAGCGCATCAAGGCTGAGGGCGAGAACACCCCCGCTGACGCCGTTTTGACCACAGATGTCGGTCGCCTCAGCGATATGGTCGATGCCGGGGTGCTGGCTTCGGTAAAATCTGATGTACTGAACAAGAATATTCCAGCGCAATATCGCCACCCTGATGGCTTATGGTTCGCCCAGACAACCAGAGCGCGCATCCTGTTCACCAGCAAGGAGCGGGTGAAGCCGGGTGAAGTCACCTCCTACGAAGATCTGGCCGATCCCAGACTGAAAGGCCGCATCTGTATCCGCTCGGGCAAGCACCTTTATAATATCTCGCTGATTGCCTCCATGATCGCTCACAAGGGCCAGGCCGCAGCTGAGAAATGGCTCACCGGCGTCAAAAATAATCTGGCACGCCGCCCCCAGGGCAATGACCGTGCGCAGGCCCGCGCCGTCTATGAAGGCGTCTGCGATATTGGCCTTGCCAACACCTATTATATGGGCAAAATGCAGACCAATGAGAAAAAGCCGGTGCAGAAAAAATGGGCCGCTGCCCTCAACATCGTCTTCCCCAATCAGGCCGACCGTGGCACCCATGTCAACATATCTGGTGCCGCCGTTCTGAAGCACGCCAAACACAAAGCCAACGCCATCAAACTGCTGGAATATCTTTCTGAAAATACGGCTCAAAAAATCTATGCCAAACAGAATTATGAATATCCGGTAAAGCCGGGTGTGCCTCTCAGTCTCCTTGTTGAATCATGGGGTACCTTCAAATCCGATAGCCTCAATCTGGCCGAAATATCCAAACACAGGGCGCAGGCTGCCAAAATGGTGGATCGGGTTGGCTTTGACCACTAGAACAACCCTAATAAAACCGATACAGGACACACGCCTGCCCTATCAGCGGGGGCGTGTGTCTTTGCTTGCGATGTGGCGAAGCCTTGCAAATATTGATGGCTGGACCCTGATCGCCTTGGCCATCGCCACGCTGGTTGCCATCCCTTTGTTTACTGTTGCCTGGCTGGCCTTTTCGCCAAGCGGCGATATCTGGTCGCATCTGACCTCCACCGTCCTGCCCCATTATATCAGCACCACCTTGCTGCTCATGCTCGGCGTTGGCATTGGCGTCACGATAATTGGCGCGGGCACCGCCTGGCTGACTGCCACCTGCCGCTTTCCTGGCAGCCGTATATTTGAATGGGCTTTGTTGCTGCCCCTCGCCGTTCCCGCCTATATCATCGCCTATATTTATACCGACATTCTGGAATATGCCGGTCCCGTGCAAGGGGCTTTGCGTGAGCTCATGGGGTTTCACTCGGCGCGCGATTACTGGTTCCCTGAAATCCGTTCGCTCGGCGGGGCCATCACCATGATGGTACTGACGCTTTACCCCTATGTCTATCTTTTGGCCCGCGCTGCTTTTCTCGAACAGTCCACCGCCTTGATGGAAGCCGGACGCGTTTTGGGGCGTGGACCGTGGCGCAATTTCTATGAGATCGCCCTGCCACTGGCCCGCCCCGCCATTGTTGTCGGGGTGTCGCTGGCCCTGATGGAAACCCTCAATGATTTTGGCACAGTCGATTTTTTTGCCGTGCAGACCTTTACCGCTGGTATATATGATGTCTGGCTCAACATGAATAATATGGCGGGTGCAGCGCAGCTCGCCGGTGTCATGATGCTGTTCGTCTTCGCCCTCATCGCCATGGAACGCCTCGGACGCCGGGGGCGGCGCTTT
>JAKIUO010000012.1 GCA_021647535.1 Hyphomicrobiaceae bacterium | reverse complement strand
CATGTGCCGGCTACCGAAATTGCGCGCTTGCTTGCCGAGCGCCCCGAGGCTTTGGGGCTGGCTGTGCCTAATATGCCGCTTGGCTCATCGGGGATGGATTTTGGCAGTCGCAAAGACGCGTATGATGTTTTTCTGATCCGCCCTGATGGCAGCTCCGAGCATGTCAAATGGACCGACATCATCAAGGTCACCATCGAGGCTACGGGAGAAGATAACCCGGAGGCTCCCGATCACGTCTGGATCCTCTGGGGCAAGGAAAATGAGTCTGGCTGTGTCTACCCCGGTGGCGCAACCGGCGTTGAAATGCTCCTGTTTGAGATGAAAACCCGCCTCACAAACTTCGATGTCGGCGCCGTTGCCGATGCCCTTAAATCGGAGGAAAACCAGACCTGGCTCTTGTGGCAACCCCCTGGCATCAACAAAGATCCAGATGATGGTTTTGGCTTCGGGATGCCGAACTGATCAGCCCTTTGCGGCCTCTAAAAAGGAAACTATCCCCATGCCAGCAAGGCTGCAACCATGAAAGCTGTTATTGCCGCAGGTCATGAGGTCACCGCCAGGGCTTGCGCCCAAATCCTGCAAGCTGGCGGCAACGCCTTTGACGCGGTACTGGCCGGCATAATGGTTTCTGGCCTTGCCGAATATGTGCTGTCGTCTCTGGGCGGCGGCGGATTTTTGATGGCGCAGGTTGCAGGCCGTAAAACCCCTGTGCTCTATGACTTTTTTGCTCAGACGCCCCAACAAAAACGCCCGCTTGATGATATCGGCTTTCACGCCATTCACGCTGATTTTGGCCCGGCCACCCAGGAATTTCATATTGGCGCAGGTGCCACCGCCCTGCCCGGCATGATCCCAGGGCTGTTTGCCATCCATAAAGAGCTCTGCACCCTGCCCCTGCAGCAGCTCATTGCACCAGCGCTGCAGGCGGCACGCCAAGGCATCGAGGTCAGCGCTTTTCATGCCTACCTGTTTAGCGTCATCAAGCCCATCTTGACCCATAGCCCTCAGGCCCGCGCTCTTTTTTGCCCAAATGGAGAGATGCTGCAAGCAGGCGAGCTGTTTCGCAACCCCGATTTTGCCGATTTTCTAGAAGCGCTGGCCCGCGAAGGCGAAGCCCTCTTTCGCCATGGCGAGCTCGCCAGGCTGATCATCACTCAATCGCGCGATCATGGCGGACATCTGACCCTGGAGGATCTGCGCGACTACAAGGTCGAGCGGCGTGCTCCACTGGTACAATTTTATCACAATCACAAATTTTATCTCAATCCTGCCCCCAGTGCAGGCGGCCCGATGATCGGCTTCGCTTTGGGGGCTATGGAAGCGCTGTGCAAAACCCATCCCCCAACACTTCTCGACCTTGTTGAAGTCATGATGTTGACCAACAAGGCGCGGGCAAAAAAGACCAGCGATCTGGCAAACTTTGCCAACAAGGCCCATATTGAAAGCCAGCTGGCAACGGTCGCCGGGCACCACCCCTCATATAAAGGCACCACCCATATCAGCATCATTGATGAGCTCGGCAATGCCGCCAGCGCCACCCTTTCAAATGGCGAGGGCAATGGCCTGATCTTGCCGGGCTGTGGGTTCATGCTCAATAATATGCTGGGTGAAGAAGACTTGCATGAGGGTGGTTTTCATCTATGGAAAACAAACCAGCGCCTCTCCAGCATGATGGCCCCGACCCTCATAAACACTACGGATAACAAGGTCTTTGCTCTTGGTTCTGGTGGGTCAAACCGTATAAGGAGCGCACTTTTACAAGTGGCAAGCGGCCTTTTTGATCATGGTTTTACGCTCAAAGAAGCCATTGAAGCGCCCCGTTTGCACACTGAAAAGAGCGGACAAATCAGCTTTGAAAATGGCTCTCATACTCCCCCCTTTGACAAAAACGCTATAGCTCAACTACTCAAAACATACCCCCTCGCCCATGGCTGGCCGTCAGCCAATATGTTTTTTGGCGGCGTGCATGGGGTCTGCCAAACGGCGTCTGGCAAATTGATCGGCCAGGCCGACCCGCGCCGCGATGGCTATGCACTTAAAGTCACCGATTAAAAAAAAGCTTGAAAGATCGTCCCCTGATCTCCCCCTTTGAACACGGATGATCAGCACTCAGTCTGGATCGTTTAGCCCCCCCCCAACCAGCATTTTCCGGGAACTTGCCGCTGCCAACTCCCCCTCAATTAACCCGACTTTAAGGTCTGATCTATTAGCTGGTTCATGTCTCTATTTTGATGTGAATTGGAACAGTTTTGGTAATTATACTGACCAAAAACCGGATCAATAAAATCCCCTTTTTAAAGGCTTTCTTCTGCTTATTCCTGAGTGGCGTATTTCTGGTTGGCTGCAAGTCTAAAAACATAGAAGTCACTGAGCTTTCGTGCGCCTATCGCGATGGGCCGCAAGCTCATATATGTGATCCTTCAAAAAGCCAGAATAGGCCAGCGCTTGGAACGAAACGAAACGAAACCAAAAAACCCCTCGCCATAGGGGCCAAACGCCGAACTGCCGCCCCCATACCTGCCTTTACGACCTCGACCAGCACAGCCCGGCCACGCCAATCAACCGCCAGGGCTTCAAGAGTTGCGCCCTTCGCTCCGGTGACAACCAGCTCGCCCCGGCGCGCCAGCTATCGCGACTTGCCCTCCATTATCCGCCATACCATGCGCGACAACCCCGATATCGGCATCGCCTGGGCACGTGAGCGCGACGAACGCACCAGCATCGAAATTGCCAAGGCGGGCTATCGGCCAACGCTCAGTGTGCGCGCTGCTTACGGACCGGAAAACTATGATACTGACACCAGTAAATCACTGGGCGTTCCCCGTCAGGAATACGGCATTGATTTACATCAAAACCTCTATGATTTTGGCCGCACAAGGGGCAATGTCGACCGCCGCAAAGCCTTGCACAATTCGGCGGGCTATCGGCGCATCGACAAGATGAACCAGGTATCGCTTGAAGTGGCACAGGCCTATCTCTCCATCCTTGAAGCCAGTCAACACCTCACCATCGCCCGGCAAAACCTGGCGTCTCATAAAGATATTCTCGCACTGGTGTCCCAAAGCCAGAAAGCCGGGGCCTCCAGTCTTGCCGATGTCAAACGCGTCACCACGCGGCTGGAGCGTGCCAAGACCAACCTGATTGACCTGCGCTCACGCCAACAAAATGCCCGTGAAGAATTTATCCGCCTGACCGATTTACGCCCGAAAAACCTGGCCCCGGCAACGCATCTGCCTGCCCCATTGCCCCCCCAAAACATATCGAGCGACAATTATCCAGACAATCCGAAACTCTTGTCCATTCGCGCCGATATTGACAGTCTGCGGGCGCAAGCGCGTACCGCCAAGGCCAATTTCAAGCCGAGCATTGATCTGGATGTCTCTGGCAATGTCAAAGAGAATGTCTCGGGCGCAACCGGCATGACCAGTGGCTTTAAAGGGCTCGTATCGTTCAACTACAAATTCCTTGATGGCGACAAGCGTCTCAATATCGCCCGGCAGATCCAGATCCGCATCATTGAGAACAAGCACCTCTATCGCAAAAAGCGCCGCGCCTATATTTCCGAACTGGAAAGCGCCATTCGAACAGTCAAGGCCAATATACAAAAATCAACCCTGCTGGCCTCGCGTGCAAGCGATAGCGCCAAAGTGCTGCGGCTCTACAAGGCGCAATTCAGAGATGGCAGCAAAACCGTCTTCGAACTGCTCGACGCACAGCTCGATCTGTTCACCACCAAGAGCGAAAAAATCGCCAATCATTACGGCAAACTGCGCTCCATCTATGAAATCTACGCTCTGCGCGGCGACCTCATCGGTCGCTTGTTACGCTAGAGGCTGTTGAGCAACCGCCCCGGAACAGTACCCCACAGCATCCTACATCTACGCCAAACCGCCCTTTTGCACTGCGTCAATCACGACCTTGATTTGACCCATAACAAGTCCAATATCTGAGCCAATCGCTTAATGCTGTTTTGAAAATATATCAATTTAGAGACATATTGAAAAAAGGACTGTTATGAACAAATTCACATCTGCACTCGCCCTTGGCCTTACGCTTGCAGCGAGTGGCCCAGCCTTTGCCGTTGAATTCAAAACCCCGCAGGCGCAAGCCCGCTCCATCATCAAGGACTTTGCTGGTGACCTTAAAGCCAACCTGGTCTCCGCCATGAAGGACGGCGGACCGATCAACGCCCTCCAGGTCTGCAATAGTGTTGCTGTTCCTCTGGCCACACAAGCCAGCGAAAATAGTGGCTGGACCGTTGGCCGAACCTCCCTGAAACTACGCAACCAGGCCAATGCTGCTAATGCATTTGAACAAAAGGTCATGACCGATTTTGAAGCCAGAAAAGCGGCCGGTGCTGACCCCCAAACGCTTGAGCACTTCGAGATTGTCACCCTCAATGGCAAAAAGACATTTCGCTATATGAAAGCCATCCCCACCAAGGCGGTCTGTCTGAAATGTCATGGCTCTTTGCAAAAGCAGCCCCTTAAAAACAAGCTGGCTGAACTCTACCCGGACGACCGGGCCACCGGATATAAAGCCGGACAGCTTCGAGGGGCTTTCACACTTTCAAAAGTGTTGAAATAGGCTGAGAGCCAATCCTCAATCAGACTTTGGGCGCTTTTTGCAGCGCTGCACGAACGCAACGAACCGCACAGCCCAGTCATTTTGCAAGGTTGTGCGGTGATGGCAAAAACCGGCCTGCACATTGTTTAGAACAATAGCGTCACTATCGCCATCAATACCATAGCCGCGCTCGACTTTATGAGCATAGACCGTATCTGCCGGCAGGTCCTGCAGCGAAGCATAATGGAATTCATGGGCGGTGATCGTCGCTAGCTCGCCGCCCTCCTGTTTTTTGGGCCATAAGCCTGCACCAGTTTCGCGAACGCGCACCAGTCCCCGGCCCTGAGGTTTTTTGTGCATATTTGTGGTGCCGGGAATAAAGCCAACCATCTGTGCCCGCTTCCCCTGCCATTCGATTGATTTGGAGAGATACATCAAACCGCCGCACTCGGCATAGATCGGCAGGCCGTTTTGCGCCGCTTCTTTTATATCTGCGCGCAGACCTCTATTCGCTTCCAGCGCCAGTAAATGGGTTTCGGGAAAGCCCCCGCCTATAAACAGACCATCAATAGCTGGCAATTGCTTGTCCTCAAGCGTATTGAAGAACACCAGCTCTGCCCCGGCCTCTCGTAAAGCATCCAGATCATCGGCATAGTAAAAGCCAAAGGCACTGTCACGGGCTATGCCGATACGTACCGTCTTGCTGTGAGGAGATGCAATCCCAACCGCGCCTGCTGCTTCCCTTGAGGCCTCTGGTTCCCTTGGCGCATCAGCTTTCCTGGAGGCCTTTGGATTCTTGGGAGCCTTTGGATTTCTGGGAGCCTCTGGCAAAGTTGCCATCTGCGCCATCTTTAAAATCAGCTCCAAATCCAGATGAGCGTCCATCATCCTCGCCAGTTCATCTATGCGTGTGCTGGCACCGCTGCTTTCTTTGGGAGGCATCAGACCGAGGTGGCGCTCAGGTGCCAGTAGACCCTCATTGCGTGGCACCGCACCGACCACAGCCATATCCGTATAATGCTCAACAGAGGCGCGCAATTTGCTTTCATGGCGCGCGCTGGCGACCTTGTTAAAAATCACCCCGGCAATCGTCAGTTCGGGAGCAAAGGCTTCATAACCAATCAATAAAGGGGCGATACCGCGCGTTATACCCACAACATCAATGACGAGCACCACAGGCGCTTTGAGCAACTGCGCCATTGCTGCATTGGAATCGCGTCCATCAAGAGCAACCCCATCATAAAGCCCTTTATTACCCTCAATCAGCCCAAGATCAAACGAAGCCATATGATAGGCGAAAAGAGCCTTGATCTCGTCGTGGCTCTGCGTGTTGAAATCAAGATTATAGCAGGGGCGCGAGGAGGCCTTTTGCAGCCAGAGGGGGTCGATATAGTCTGGCCCCTTTTTAAAAGTCTGTACTTGCAGGCCGCGCTTTTTCAATGCGGCGGTCAGGCCAACGCTTATGGTTGTTTTACCAGATGATTTATGAGCCGCTGATAGATAAAGATGGGCCACAAATCATCCGGTCTTTTAAGTTGATTATTGTTCTTTAACGGGCGTTGGCAGGAACGGCAGAAGCTTCATGGCAAAGCCGGTCATGAACATGGCAATCGAGATCCCGGCCAAGCCTAAAAGAAGCTCAGGCATGGAAGGCATATAATGGGCAAATTGACCATCTTGAAAGCTGCTCGACACTTCATAGCCTGGAAACAGGCTCAGCGGATAAGACTGACCACCAACAATAATCACATACATATGGCTAATCCCGCCAATGATCATCATGACAGAGCTTGAGATCAGCCCGAAATGAGAGGACCCTCTTTCAGCATTTGACAAAATCAGCATCGGCAATACAGCCCCGATCAGCACATGGCCTCCCCAGAACAACCAGGTAAATTCGCTGCCACTACACAAGATAAAACGCTCCAAACCTATGTGCTCAGCCGCATATAGATTGGTCAGATGATGAACAGCAGTGAAATAAAGCATGGCCGCCAGGAAAATAATCATCAGAACACGCAGTTTTTCTGAAATAGCGGAGGTCAGCAAACGCTGTCCCGTCGCCTGACACATGGTGATGATCACCCAGATGGTGAAGGCCATGCCATAGACAAAGGACGAAGAGATGAACAAGGGGGCCATAATGGCCGCATCATAGGCTTCTCTTGCCACCAGAAAACCAAAAATGGAGCCCGTACCCGTGGTCAGGATGATGCGCCAGATAAAGGCGGCCCAACCGGCATATTTGTTATATTTGGTGACCGTCTTGTCCATCATGGTCCACAAATAGACCCCGACAATGGTAATAAAGCCGGTGTAAAGAATAATGTTCCAGGCAAAGATCGACTGGAAATTATAATAGGTCATGGCGACGATCAGACGGTCAGGGCGACCAAGATCCAGCAGCAAAACGGCCAGACCACCAACCAGCAGGGCAATGGCCAGAATAGCCGACAAACGGGCAAAACGCTTATAATCCAGCTTGCTGAACACGGAAGAAGCCGAAGCCAGATTGAGCGCCCCGGAGGCCGAGACAATCAAGAAAACGGCAAAGACATGCGGCAGTCCCCAGACCACCTGATTATTCATGCCCGTAACAATATGACCATTATGCTCCATATAACATGCAGCGCCCAGTCCAATCGCAATCATAGCAACATGTAAAAGCAACAGGATATTAAATTTGTTGTCATAATTACGAAGCTGTCGAAATGTCTCTGCCATATCATTGTCTCACATTCATATGTCATTTTGCCAAATTGGCCGCGCTCGCCCCCTCTTGCGGGAGCCTAGCTGCTTTATATATTTCTGTAACGAACACCGGGATCAAGATTGAGATCGGCACGTACCTGCTGGGTTGCCACGGTCCTGACCAGTTGAGCCAGCTTGCTGGTGGGTTCATTGAGATCACCAAACACCATGGCACCAGGAGGAGCGGCTTCCACGCAGGCAGGCTGTCTGCCATCATCAACACGATGCACGCACATGGTGCAGCTTTCGACCGTACCAATACCGCGCGGCGCGTAGTCTTTTTGATCTTCCAGGTGTTCATGCACAAAGGAACGCGCTTTGTAGGGGCAGGCCATCATGCAATAGCGGCAACCAATACAAATATGCTTGTCGACAAGTACAATACCGTCTTTGCGCTTCATGGACGCGCCGGTTGGACAAACATCAACACAAGGGGGTTCATCGCAATGCTGGCACATCATGGGCAGCGAAAAGCTTTCCTTGGTTTTTTTGTTGTGCAGATTAACGCGGCGGATCCACTGCGCATCGGTTTTAGGCCGACCATTATCCTGCCAGCCATTTTCTTTCTGGCAAGCGCGCACACAGCGATCTACATCTTCGTCGTTAAATTTTGCAGCATCAATCAACAGCCCCCAACGGGTTTTGTCGCTGGCAGCTTCAGCAAGCGGACGCGCTGCAGCTTCCTTGCTGCCATAAGCAAACAACATCATGCCTGGCGCTAGGGCAACTGCTGCCGCAGAGCCTTTCACAAAGGCGCGCCGACTTGTTTCCTCGGCGTTGTTTTCTGCCTCTTTTTCAGCTTTTTGATGTATCTCGTTCATAAGATTTTTCAAGGAGATCATTTTGTTTCTCCTGCCAAATATTTTTGCAAACTGGCAACGGTCTTATCACCCGGTTTGAGCGAAGAAGATCTGCCCGTTTTATCGTGAGGATTATTCTTCAACATGGCCCCCTGCCCTTTCTTGCTGTCAGGGCGTGAGGCATGACAATCAAAACAGTCTATGCGCACCGCCGTATAGTCATGACAGGAACGACAGAAATGACGCTCATCCTTGACGGTCAGGAATTTGCCGCTCTCATCCTTGACAGCATGGCAGGTGATACAACGCTTCAGGCTGAATTTTTTGGTACGGATGCCATCGCGCACCGTTTGATCGCGCTTATGGTCAAGCTTGCGCATATGCCATGTACGCATCCATTTAGGATCAGCATCACATTTGGTCCCGGGCAGCGCCTTGGGAGGACTGGGCATCCATGCCGGTTGAGCCCCAGCCGGATCAATGGTGAGCTGCAAGCCTGTGCCAAGAAGCAGCACAGCAAACAGCGCAACCAGATGCTTTTTTAGGTTGAATACAGTTTTCATCACGAATGCCTATTATTTAGGAGATGCCTGTTCTTGCGGAGCCGTCGTTCAATCGCCCGGGAAGAGCCTTAGACCCTTCCCGGAGGATTAATTATTCGCCAAGGCCCATTTCGATATAGCCGGTCGGGCAAACATCGGCACAGATATGACAGCCAATACATTTGCCATAGTCGGTATCGACATAACGACCAACCGCATGTTTGTCTTTCTTAACTTTGAAGACGGCGTCCTGCGGGCAATAAATGACGCAGTTATCACATTCGAAGCACATGCCGCAACTCATGCAACGCTCGCCCTCGGCCTGCACACGCTCTTCTGGAAGCGCTTTGATGCGCTCTTCAAAATTGCCCATTACATCATCGGCACCAACCAGCACATGATCGCGCTTGTTGCGATCTTCAAACTGGAAATGACCAAGGAACAATTCGTCATGCGCAATAATCTTGCTGGTTGAGCGATCTTCATAATTGTGAACAGCCCAGTCAGCATCGCCTGTACCGAGTTTCTCTTCTTTCATGTCCTCAACATCGACAGGATCAAGTTCACGACGGTGCAACTCGTTGAGCAGACTGAAGTGATGCACGTCAACCTTGGGTCGCTTGCGCATGTCAATTTTTCCATTGTCGAGGAAATCATTAATGCTCTCGGCGGCAATGCTGGCATGGCCAATCGCTGTGGTCAGCAGATGGGGACGCACAATATCACCAATGGCGAAATGTTTGGGTTTGTCCTTAACGTGATAGAAGCCATCGACATTAATGAAGCCGCGCCCATTATCAAGGCCCTCTTCCAGGTCTTCCATATCACCATACTGACCGATCGCCGAAACAACCATGTCACATTCAATATCATATTCCTTGGCCCCTTCAACGGCTGTTGGAATACCTTTATTGTCGACAACACAGTCAACCACCCGCAAAGCGATCGCCAGACCCTTGTCGTTTTTGACGACTTTAACCGGCATAACGCCGCCTTTGATATCAATGCCTTCGCGCTTGGCGTCTTCACGCTCATGTTCGGCAGCCGTCATTTGTTCAATGGGGAACAAAGAGGTCAACACGGTGTCCACACCTTCACGGCGCAGATTACCAGCGACATCATGCGCGGCATAACCCAGCATTTTGGCGTCTGCCATGTCTTTTTCAGCGACTTTGGTGATATGGCCCAGGCGACGGGCAACAGAGGCCACGTCAACCGAGGTATCACCACCGCCAACGACAACAACTTTTTTAGCTGTACCAACGACCCAGCCCTCATTAAAGGCGTCAAGGAAGTCTACACCGGACAGACAGTTTTCTGTACCTTCCCAACCTTCAGTCGGCAGTCCACGGCCTTTTTGAGCACCAATAGCCCAGACAATGGCATCAAACTTGTCAATCTCTTCCATGCTGACATCTTTGCCAACAGTGGTGTTGGTTTTGATTGTCACACCCAGATCGACGATGCGATTGATTTCACTATCAAGCATTTCACGCGGTGTACGATAGTTTGGAATACCATAGCGCATCATGCCGCCCAGCTCGCTATGGCTGTCAAAAATCGTCACGGCATGCCCCATACGGCGCAAATAATAGGCCGCTGACAGACCGCCAGGTCCCGCTCCAATAATAGCGACGGACTTGCCGGTATCCTTGCCAGCCTCAGGCAGTTTCAGATTGTTCTCATTAGCATAATCGCCGACATATTGCTCAACCGAGTTGATGCCGACAGTGTCATCAAGCTCGTTACGGTTGCAGCCGTCTTCGCAAGGCGCCGGGCAAACACGGCCCATAGTGGCGGGAAACGGGTTGGCTTCAGCCATGCGGTTAAAGGCATATTCCTGCCAGGCCATGCCTTCGACAGGAGGTTTGTCCATACCACGAGCAATCGCCAGCCAGCCACGAATTTCATGACCTGAAGGACAAGATCCCTGACAGGGCGGCGTTTTGTGAATATAGGTCGGACATTTGTGGGAGGTATCTCCCTTGAAGATTTTCTCCTGCAAATCCCAATCATCTATATCAGCACCTTCCTCGTACCGACGGTAGGTATGAGCTTTGCCTTCTTTATCTGCCACGTCTGTCATGTTTTTTCTCCCTTAAGACCACACCGAAGGGCGGCCAACTTGTTAATTCAAATTCAACTGCCAGGCCCTATGAAGGGTCCATCAGGCCAGGTTTCTAATCTTCTTTTTTCGACTTGCTCTTCGTGTCATCTTCTTTGGGTGCATCACTCATGATAATCGCATTACTGACCAGCTGATGAACACTCTGAATGGCTTCCATATTGAAATCATATTTAGGCAGCACCTTGGCAAACTGACTTTTGCAAATTGCACAAATGGCAGCCATATTGGTCACGCCATGCTCCTCGGTAACTTTGCGCAAGGCCCGCATACGCGGTTGCGCCCCTTTGACACGGATATCCATCAAATCATCAGTAAGAATACCGCCACCGCCGCCACAACAAACGGTTGCTTCACCAATCGTATCATCTTCCATATCATGGTAATTGTTGCAAGCCGCCTTGATAACGGCGCGCGGGATTTCAAATTGACCGCCCGGCTTGTCACCCATGCGGGTTGCCCGCGCCACATTGCAGCTGTCATGGAACGTCAGCGTCATGTGATCATTTTTTGTCTTGTCGAATTTCAGTTCGCCGTTTTCGATGGCATCATTTGTAAATTCGCAAATATGCTGAGGCACCGGATATCTTGGGTCCAGAAAATCCCAGGGACCAGCCAGCGTATTCAAAAACGCGTAGCCCACCCGCCAGGCATGGCCACACTCGCCAAAGACGATGCGTTTGACACCCAGCTCAAGAGCCGCTTCGCGAATGCGCAGGGACACTTTGCGCATATTTTCGTAAGAGCCGATAAACATGCCAAAATTGCCAGCTTCAGAAGCCGTCGTGCTCAACGTCCAGTCGACACCCAGCTCATGAAAAACCTTGGCATAGCCAAACAGGCCATCAATATGAGGTTCCGCAAAGAAGTCAGCAGACGGCGTCACCAGCAAAATGTCAGCGCCCTTCTTGTCAACAGGAAGCTTGATGGCAATCCCCGTATCTTCTTCAAGTTCTTCTTCAAAATCTTCCATAGTTGCGAGAATGGCTTTGGCGGGCATACCCAGATTATTGCCAATGGAATGAACCTTGGCGATGATCTCGTTGCAATATTTCTGCCCCTTGCCAATGCTATCCATGATCTCGCGCGCTGCCATGGAAATCTCAGCCGTATCAATGCCATAAGGACAATAAACAGAGCAGCGACGACATTGTGAACACTGATGATAATAATTATACCATTCATCCAGCACATCTTCGGTGAGGTCTCGGGCTCCTACCAGCCAAGGAAAATATTTTCCAGGCAGGGTGAAATAGCGACGATAAACGCTGCGCATCAGATCCTGACGGGCCACCGGCATGTTCTTTGGATCACCAGACCCCAGATAATAATGGCATTTATCGGTGCAGGCGCCGCACTTCACACAACTGTCGAGATAGACCCGAAAAGAGCGGTAGCGCGTACGCAGATCAGCCATCTTGTCGATGACGACCTCTTTCCAGTCATCAGGGCGCTCACCAGGAAAGCCCAGATCGGTTTCATGCTGCGGGTAGGCCTCAAAAGAGTGCAAGTCGCCCATCGCACCGGGTTTCATTTCCGGCATTTCAAGCGGATCAGGTAGCTCAATACCCGCCCCGGCAAGGGCTTCGTCCAGCTCTGATTTATCCAAATCTGACACAGTCACTCTCCCTAATATGCTTTATTTCTTGCCTGAACCATCTTCGAGCGACTTGGCCCACGGAACGATATGACGAACCTCTCGTGGATTGTCGACCTGATTGCGGCTGGGGCTGAAAAAGATCCCTGGAGCGTGCAAAAGTTTGCTGTAGGGAAAAATGATCATCAAGGTCAGAACCAGCGTCAGATGCCCCATCAGGAACAGGTTATCCGGCAGCGGCTGCCAATCAAACAGGTTGAAATAGGCAAGGCTCATGAAGAAATTTTTCAGCGAAGTAATATCGGTCGGATTGACATATTGCATGATCATGCCACTTGCCCCAATCGCGATCAGCAAGGCCAACATCAGATGATCGGATGGCGAGGATATATAGCGCACACGATTGACCAACACACGGCGCGCCCATAGTCCGGCCAGACCAGCAATCATGGCGAACCCGGCATATTTGCCGATGGGCTGAATGAGCTCAAGGCCATACCAGACAATGCCCGGCACAAATCGGGGGTCGAGGAAATAACGCAAATGGCGCACCAGTACCAGCAGCAGGCCCACATGGAACATGTAACCGAAAATCCAGATCCATTTATTGGCCTTGAACAGACTCTCAAACAGAGCCACTTCGCGGAACATGCGATAAACAACGCCAGTGGTGGTCGTTGGAGCAGGTGTCGTGGCGATTTTCAAAGGGGCCGGCACTATGGTATATTCATAGATTCTATAACCCACTCCAACAATCAGCAGGATCGTCGCAAAATAGAATGCCAGGGCAAATATCGTGGTGATCACGATGCTGTTCCTCCGTTACCGACTTTTATCTCTTCAGGTTTGTGCGCGCAGCCAACTTCAGAGCCAGCGCTCAGTAACAGGTCGTGTCCTTCTAATCTGCACGATATTGATCTGACTGATGCCAATGACCAATTTTCTATCCTGTAAAAACCCGGAATTAAATTCTTTTATTCTTGGTACTCATATTCTGCCAAAACCCATTTATCAAAATGGCTGCCATTCAAACTCAAAACCCAACCACGTCCCTCTATCTTCAAAACAGGATAGCTGGCACAAAGATTTGACCTAACAAATGGTATTGGCAACGTCTTAAAACCCCGAACCAGCCCTGCAACTTCAACAAACAGACAGCGCGGTTCGCATTCGCCCCAGACCAGCTGGAATGATCCAGCCGGTCTGGCAGCAAATTCGTGGCTTAGATACAGCCAGTAGGTTTAGGCAGACCGCCAACCTTACAAGCCTGCTTGGCAGGTCCATAAGGGAACAGCTCATAAAGATATTTATTGCTGCCTTTTTCAGGACCGAATTTTTTCTTCAGCGCTTTGACGAGCACGCGGATTGCCGGTGCAATCTGATACTCTTCATAATATTCGCGCAAGAAGTTGATCACTTCCCAATGCTCATCAGTCATTTCAATGCCTTCGTCCTTGGCCAGCAATCCTGCCAGTTCTGGGGTCCACTGATTGATGTCAGAAAGATAACCTTCTTCATCATGCTCAATGCTCTCGCCATTGACTTCATATGCCATCTTAAAATCTCCTATTATCTACTATTCTTGTAAACTCACCCCTTTTGAGATCAAGGAGCATCCAAAAGCTGAATTCCCTTGACCCTGCGGGGCGAATTCGCTCATTTCCCAAGCCCGATGCCAGTCCAAAGCGAACCCGCATCAAAAGTCGAAAACTACACCCAGGCCTGTGTTGCCGAATGCTTTTCAACCAGATCGACAAAACCGGCATAGTCGACGCTTTCAACACCGTCGATCATGCTCTGATTGCCAAGACCACGAGCGTCCACATCTGGACCAAGAACGTAAAACTTTACGTTACCCATGCGTTTCTTGATGAGGTCAGAAACCTGCGTGTTGTCCATGGCAGCATAAACACCATCTTCAATCAGCAAGACACCTGCCCCGTCTTCAGCCACTCGCAGGCAGCTTTCCAGACTATTGCGCTCAAATGGCGACTTGTTCACTGTATGTAGTAGCATGATGAGTCTCCTTTAAGCTGTCAGAATGACTTCTTGTTTGTCCATAAGTCCCTTGAGTTCTTCTGAACTCAACACTTCTACGGGAACAACCAGGTCATCTACTGTCAAACCCCTGGCTTCAAGACTCTCTTTCTCGACATATAGTTTCTCAACATCATAGCCTTCAAGAGCCCGGAAAGTCGGCGAGAAGTTTTTCATGTTGATGGCTTTGGTTTCCTGCTCTTTTTTGAGCTGATAGACCCCATCATCCATAAACACCACATGCACGTCCTGTTCAAAGGCAGCAGCGATCAAAACTTTTTCAAGCATTTCCAAAGCATAAACTGTCCCATAGGGAGCTTTGCGATTGACGTACATAAAGCGTTTTACAACTTCTGGTCCGCCCTCATCCCATTCTTCTTCCATGATACACGCTCCTAATCGCCAAAAGTGATCTGCCGGTCCGCCTGGATACCGGATTCAATTAACTGCCCCAGCCCCGAAATACGGAAGCCTGGTGCCAGAATGTCATCTTTGATGCCACGTCGCAGAGCAGCTGCTACGCAGACAACAAGATCAACCTTGTACTCTTCGGCCAACGCCGACCAGAGTTTGACAAGATCCCTGTCATCAGCCTGTGGCTCAGAGAGCTTGTTGGCATTGTTGACGCCATCATAATAAAAGAACACACGATAGATTTCGTGGCCTTTTTCCAATGCAGCTTTGGCAAACAGATAGGCACTATCTGATGCCTGATGCTGAAACGGTCCTTCATTGACCAGGATTCCGAATTTCAAAGCATCCTCCCCGACTTGATAAAGTTACAACTAGGCTCCATATGACAATTGTCACAAGGCCCTCTCGATAAACTCAATTTTTGCTCATATGAAACGCTTGTGGCAATGGTGAACACCGCCCTCGCTTCACTATGACGCAATGTTCTTTCGGCAAACCTGCAAAATTCTTCCAAATATTGCCGAACGGTCAAGGCACATGAACAAACCTGTGCCTTGGCCCTGATACTCTGGATGTCCGGCCAGCAATTGCAGGCCGGACAAACCGTTTAGAAGCGCACATGCGCCGAGTTATTCATATTAGCTCTCGCGCCAACCCAAGTATCAATATGATGCTTGGTAAAGGCGAAACCAGTCTTCTCGAAGAAGGCAGGCCAGCCGATACGGTCGATCCACTCGCCCATACGTTCCCAATCACGAGCATCGTCCTTATAAGTATTCACGATGGTCTTGACCGCAGCCTCAACTTCAGGCCAGCGCGGTGGATTATTGGGAAGATTGGCAATAACCAGCTTATGGAATGTCGGCTTGGAACGTGCATTTGAATGCTTGCCACCAACCCAGATGGCGAGGCGCGTTTCTTCCTTGCCATTGATCTGCATGGGTGGACAAGGCGCATAACAGGCCCCGCAGCAAATGCATTTCTTTTCATCGACTTCAAGAGAAGGTTTGCCATTGACCATGGCGGGGCGAATAGCCGCCACCGGACAACGGGCCACAACGGATGGACGTTCACAGACCTTACCAACCATATCATGATTGATGCGAGGCGGTTTTGTATATTGCACATTAATGGCAATATCACCCTGGCCACCACAATTGACCTGACAACAAGAGGTTGTGATCTTGACGCGGTTCGGCATTTCTTCATTGATGAAATCATGATGAAGAATATCCATCAGACTTTTGGTCACACCAGAAGCGTCTGTTCCTGGAATATCGCAATGCAGCCAGCCCTGTGTATGGGAGACCATACCCACCGAGTTGCCTGTGCCGCCAACGGGATAACCCGCATCGTTCAGACCTTTGATCAAGGGATCAACCTTGCTTTGATCGGCGCACAAAAATTCCAGACTACTACGCGAGGTAAAGCGCAAAAAGCCATCGCAATATTTATCGGCCAGATCGCAAAGTTCACGCACCTGGAAAACGTCCATCATACGAGTTGTACCAGCTTTCACTGTCCAGATCTCATCACCACTTTTGGCAACATGATGCAATACGCCAGGACGGGGCCGGTCATGCCAGTCCCACTTGCCATAATTGCTTTTCATGATCGGATGCATGTATTTTTGCGGATCCGGCACACCATGTTCGTCCGGCAGCTTTGGTGGAGGTGGTCTATCGTTCATAATGTCTCTCCCTTAATTACCCAGTTGGAGGCCGTTCACAGCCTCAAAAAGAACTTCAGTCAAGCCACTGGCAGGACGTTCCCATCCTGCCAGTGCGTTTTATTATTCAGCGGCTTTGGCCTGGGCCTGTGCGGCGAAATATTTAGCGGCTTCCTCATCAAAATCATCCGTTTTGACGTAGCTTGATGTACGCGGATGGCTGATCATGTTGGGGTTTGGTGCAATATTCAGCGCTTCCAGGAAGGCTGGCAGACCAACGCGGTCAATACACTCACCAGTACGCTCATGCTCAAGAGCATTGTCCGCAAAGAAGTCGATGACTTCACCGGCAAATTCGACCAGGCTGTCAAAATCTTCATCGCTATCGAGTTTGATGAACGGCACGATCATGGTGCCCATGAGATCGCCGATTTTCAGGGAGCGCTTGCCGCCCATGAGGATCGAAGCGCCTTTGTCATCACCAGGCGACAGGGCTTTTGGCATCACGTTGAGGCAATGCATACAGCGCACACAGCTTGGATTGTCGATTTCGATGGTGTCATCATCATTGAGCGAGATGGCGTTGCTCGGGCAGCGTGTGACCACACTGTCGATGAAATATTTGCGGCCCACTTCACCAACAAAAGCTTTCACTTCATCCTGATTGACCTTGATTTCGTCGCGCCACGTACCGATGACGGCAAAGTCAGCACGATGAATGGCGTTAACGCAGTCATTGCCACAACCAGAGAATTTGAATTTGAACTTATAGGGCAGAGCTGGGCGATGCATCTCATCAAGATATTCATTGATGATCATGCGCAGCGCCTTGGCTTCATCATAGCAGGACATTTCGCAACGTGCATGACCAACGCAGCTCATTGAGGTCCGCAGAGCGGGGCCCGCACCACCAAGGTCGAAACCGATTTTATTGAAGGCATCAAAAGCCGGCTGAACCTGTTCAGTTGTGGCGCCAACAAACATGATGTCGCCGGACTGACCATGAAAACCGATCAAACCAGATCCATGCTCTTCCCAGATGTCGCTCATTTCGCGCAACAGGTCAGAAGTGTAATGCATACCTGCGGGGGGCTGCACACGCAAAGTATGGAATTCCTTGGAAGCGGGGAAGGCTTCGGCCACTTCGGAGAAACGAGGAATGATGCCGCCGCCATAACCAAAAATGGAAACCGTACCGCCCTTCCAATAGCCTGTGCGTTCTTCATAAGACTGCTCAAGCTGTCCCAGAAGGTCATTCATCATGGGCGCATAAGCCTTACCACTGTCACGAAGACGCTTCAGGCCCGTAACAAAACTCGGCCAAGGACCGCTCTCCAGCTGATCCAGCATCTTGGTTTCGTGAATTTTTATATCGTTCGCCATGTCTTGTTCCTTCCACACCTTGTTCAATTTTTCCATTCAACTCGCGTTGAAATTCGATAAACTTGCCTAGAATAAATACAGAAAAATACCTGATTTGTAAAGTCGGGAATAAGGTTTTTTAGCTATAGGAGCAATGAGCCACGAACGCCGCAACTACTATAGGCTGAAAAACACACCCAAAAAGGGAATTGTGGCAATTTTCGGGTGGTGATATGTAAAAAACCTTTACGTTAACGGCCAAAGAGCCGGAATTGGAAGGCACCTTAATGGCCCTGCTTGAGTAGAGCTTCGCCGATGATTCGCCAGTTTTTCAGATCAATAAGGATCAGTTTCAGGTCTTTCTGGCGGGTTTGCAGGGTCAGCAAAAGCCGGTCGCCACTGATCTTTGTTTCAAGTAGCTTGGCCCCTCGCGGCATGAGGCCGGTGATCGTTTTTGGCAATCCATTGTTTAGCGCGGTGCCCGTCAAGTGCGCCGGGGCTGGAACAGGGGCACCAATATTGGACGTTTGGGGCGCGACATCAGGACCGGTTTTAGCGGGTTGCGAGGCTTTATAGACGATGATACCAATCAGCAGAGCGAAGCCAGCGACCAGTGTAATGCCCATAATAATGACGGCATGGCGCAAGATGCGGGCCTGTCGCTCGGTGAACATGGTACCAGGAATAAGGGCTTCATCACCTTCCTCGTCATCCTTTTTCTCGTTGATCCGGTTATTTACGGTGCTCATATGACTCCAACCTCTAGTCCCCAACATCTGCTGACCGCCCGCGCAGAAGACGATAATGAGCGCCTTGATCGCTTCCTTGCCACACATATTGAGGGCATTAGTCGCTCGCGTCTCAAAACCCTGATCAAGGAGGGACAGGTCAGTTTTAAAGGGGACAGGTTACGCGAGCCCAACCACCGGGTCAAATGTGGTGAGGAATTTGTATTAAATATTCCGCAGGTCGAGGATGCAACGCCAAAGCCCGAAGATATTCCGCTTGATGTGATTTATGAAGACGAAGACCTGATTGTTATCGATAAACCGGCTGGCATGGTGGTCCACCCGGCGGCAGGCAACTGGGACCATACCCTTGTTAATGCGCTGCTTTTTCATTGCGGAGATAGCCTGTCGGGCATTGGCGGCGTGCGCCGTCCGGGCATTGTGCACCGTATAGACAAGGATACCAGCGGCCTGCTGGTGGTGGCCAAGAATGATCGCACTCATGCCGGTTTGTCGGCGCAATTTGCCGATCATGGACGTACCGGCCCCCTTGAACGGGCCTATCTGGCGCTGGTCTGGGGCGCGCCGAGCCGGACAAGTGGGACAATTGACGTGCCGCTGGCCCGCTCCACCCAAAATCGACAGAAAATCGCTGTGGTGCCTGAGCGTGTGCGAGAACAGGGGCGCGGCAAATACGCCATTACCCATTATGAATTGCTGGAAAAATATTTCGATACGGATGGCATGGTGCGCGTTGGGCTGGTGCGTTGTCGTCTGGAGACGGGGCGCACCCATCAAATCCGCGTGCATATGGCGCATATTCATCACCCGTTACTGGGAGATGAGGCCTATGGGGCCGGGTTCAAGGCCAGCGCCCGTAATCTGCCCCAGGGGGCTCAACAGGCACTTGCCAAGCTGAACCGGCAGGCTTTGCACGCAGCGGAGCTTGGTTTTGAGCATCCCATTAGCGGCGAAGTTCTGCGTTTCAAAAGCCCGTTGCCGCCAAAACTACAATGTCTGCTCGATGAGTTAGAGTGAAGGAAGCCGGTCATGAAAACAGTTGTCGCCGAATTAAGAAGACAAAGAGATTTTATCATCTTTTTTGTCATTTTGGGCCTGCTCATTGCCATGGGGTTGGGGGCAGCTCTGGGAGAAGCCGCCATGTGGCTGTGGATCCTGGTCGTCACGGTAGTGGTTGTCATCCAACTGCGCCTCAAATGCCCCTATTGCGGGCACCTTTTACAGATGAAAAGAACCGATTGCGATGGCTGGAAGAAATTTACCGGCTGCTACAGCTCACCCAAAATATGGGATTATTGCCCCGGTTGCCATCGTGACCTGACCATTCCCTATGATCCCGGGCTGCGCTCGCCGCTGGATGAGTGATACAAAAGGCTTGCATCAAGGCGGTGTTGGCGCAATAAGTTTTTTTATGAAAAAACAGACAAAAACATCTTTTTTGAACGATGTAGAAGCCGCCACGACCGCTTTGCGCGATGTGCTGGATGTCACGCCTCTGCAATGTAATGAATTTTTAAGCGATCGCACCAAGGCGCGCATTTGGCTGAAGCGTGAAGACCTGACGCCGGTGCGCAGTTACAAGCTGCGCGGGGCTTATAATTTTTTCCGCAAGGCGCTGTTGAAAGACCCAAAAAACAAGCGGTTCGTTTGCGCCTCGGCGGGCAATCATGCGCAGGGTTTTGCCTTTGCCTGCCAGAAGTTCAAAGTCGATGGCGTGGTCTTCATGCCAGTGACGACGCCGCAGCAAAAGATCAATAAAACGCGGGTATTTGGGGCGGATCGGGTTCGAATCGAACTTATTGGCGATATTTTCGACGAGAGCAATCAGGCGGCGCTCGACTATGCCAAGGTCAAGGGGGCGATGATGGTGCCGCCGTTCGATCACCCCGATATTATTGAAGGGCAGGCCAGCGTTGGGGTTGAAATCCTTGAGCAGATTGATGGCGCGATTGATATATTGGTCATTCCGGTTGGCGGCGGCGGGTTGTCGGCTGGCCTGACGCAAGTGTTTGCCGAGCGCTCACCCGATACGCGCATTATCTATGTGGAGCCAGAAGGGGCGCCCAGTTTCAAGCGCTCGCTGGAAGCCGGGCGGCGGGTGACGCTCAACGAGGTCGACAGTTTTGTTGATGGCGCAGCCGTGGCGCAGATCGGTAGTAATAATTTCAAGTGCTTGAAGCATGTGGATTCCAAAGCCGTTCATCTGATCTCGGAAGATCATTTGTGCACCACCATGGTGGAGATGCTGAATGTCGAAGGTGTGGTGCTGGAGCCCGCCGGAGCGCTAGCCGTTGAAGCGCTGAAAGGCCTGAGCGTCCGAGAACTTAAGGGCAAGCGTGTGGTCTGCGTGACTTCTGGCGGCAATTTCGATTTTGCGCGCTTTCCCGAAGTCAAGGAACGGGCCATGAAAGCCGAAGGGCGCAAGAAATATTTTATTATCCGTATGCCACAGCGCCCCGGTGCCTTGCGCGAATTCCTGGAGCTGTTTGGTCCTGAAGATGATGTGGCGCGCTTTGAATATCTCAAAAAATCAGCCCGTAATTTTGGCTCCATCCTGCTTGGCGTCGAAACAAAAAATGCCAAAAACTTCGATCAGCTGATGAAAAAAATGCGCGATGCCGGTATTCATTATGAAGACATCACCGATGAAGAGCTCATCGCCAACTTTGTGATTTAGGACAGCCGCAGGAATAAGTAAAAAGATTTGACTTGTATTTTTGTCCACCAGCTTCGTACTGCAAAGGGTTATGGTGCCAGCTACACGCCCCTTTGCACGCCTTGCTGACAAACAAAACCCAGGCCTCAAATCTATCCACTTATTCCCGCAGATGTCCTTAGTGACAAACTCTTTTATATTTTGTGCGCCAGACTTTGACCGTGTGACGAACTTTTCTTTTTTCCCAACCGCAGCTTGTATGAACTTTTTTCCAGCGCCATACTGTTTTCCATGCCGGAACCTTGAAGGTTTTTGTATAGCAAGAATGGCTTGAATAGCTCTGATGGCCATATGAACGGGCGGAAGCGCTGGAAACCGAAGCGGCCATTACGATGACTGCTGCCGTTGCGATGGCGATTTTCATGGACATTTTATTTTCTCCTGATGGTGTGTTGCTTTGTTGTGTCTGCCTGTCAATTGGAGAGGGCAGAGCAATTTACGCAAACGAGGGAGAAAAAAGAGAAGAAAAGAAATGCGCTCGCCGCGCGGGCGTGCTGCGCGCACAGCGCCAAGGGGTGACCCCTTGGAACCCATTTGTGGGGGAAATGGATGGGATGAAACTCCAGCCAATACTCTAGTCCCGGCTTCTCATCAGATGAGTGCCAAGGGATTATCTCATGGCGCTGTGCGTCTAGTTCGTCCGACTGCAAAATCACTTCGTTCCAGATATCAAAGGCCTGGAACGTTGCGCTCCCCTCGTTGGGAGCGTTATTTCTTGGCGATACGCACGGTGACATCGACTTGTGTCACTTTGGTGCCGTCGGGCGCGTCGGGCAGGTTATCGATGAGGACCATGTCGGCTGGCATATCGATGAGCTGACCATTTTCTTCATGATAGAAGTGAAAGTGCTGCGAGGTATTGGTGTCAAAATAGGTTTTGGCCCCTTCAACCACAACTTCGCGCAACAGTCCGCTGGTGGTGAACTGGTGCAGAGTGTTATAGACGGTGGCCAGGGAGACGGGCACATTCGCTGCCATAGCCTCTTCATGCAGGCGTTCGGCCGTTATGTGGCGGTTACCTTTGGAAAACAGCAGTTCTCCAAGCGATTGCCTTTGTTTTGTCGGGCGCAGGCCAGCGCCGCGCAAACGGTCAATAAGCTGCTGGTTTTCATCAGTCAATTTTCAAAATCCTGTTTAGGGCGTGCGCACATGGTTAGAGCTGACGCCTTTGTTTTATATCCTCTGACCACTTGGAAACCTCTAAGATGCCAGCGAAAAGCCGTTGTCATATCAACGCAGTTCACCGCTCGGCAACTCGAATATCCATAGCCACAGTCTATAGTTTGGATCTATTATAGTTTAAAAGTACGTCACATTGCAAATAACTCTTAATAAAGCGCCTGTGGCCAATTAACCCCTATTATTCAAGCGGAAATCGAGGTTTGGCACCGCGCTTCTATCGGACGCTTTGCAGCGCGCCATGAAAAGCGGGCCAGCGTCAAAATAGGCTTTGTCAGCTTCGGGAAATTGCTTTAACTATCAATACAGAAATCCGCAGGAGCTTATTTGAAATAAGGGAGACGAGATGTCGGAGCGCCAGAGCAGCTTTAGTTATGAGGAAATTCTGGCCTGTGGCCGGGGCGATATGTTTGGTCAGGGCAATGCACAGCTGCCTATGCCGCCCATGTTGATGTTTAACCGCATCACCCATATCTCTGATGAGGGCGGGGCCAATGGCAAGGGGCAGGTTGTTGCGCAATTCGATATCACCCCAGATCTGTGGTTTTTTGATTGCCATTTCAAAGGTGATCCGGTGATGCCGGGCTGCCTTGGCCTGGATGCCTTGTGGCAATTGACCGGCTTTTTTCTCGGCTGGATTGGCGGGAATGGCAAGGGGCGCGCCATCTCAACCGGCGAAGTCAAGTTTTCCGGCATGGTGACGCCAGAAACCAAGCTGGTGGAGTTTATTGTCGATTTCAAACGCGTCGCCAATCGCCGTCTGGTCATGGGTGTGGCTGATGGGATGGTTAAGGCCGATGGTGAGGAGATCTTCCACGCCAAGGACTTGCGGGTCGTTCTGTTTCAGCCAGAAGCCGATAAAAAGGCATAGGCTCCAAGCGTGGATTTGTACGAAAAGAAGAGGGTTAGGCTATGAGACGTGTCGTTGTGACCGGCATGGGTATTGTTTCGAGTATCGGCAACAATACGGATGAAGTTTTGACGAGCCTCAAAGAGGCGCGCTCGGGGATTGTGAAATCGGACAAATATGCCGAGCTTGGTTTTCGCTCGCAGGTCTTTGGGATGCCAACCCTTGACTGGGAAGATGTGCTGGATCGCAAAACACGGCGTTTCATGGCGCAGGGTTCAGCCTGGAACTATATTGCCATGCAGCAGGCACTCGAAAATTCCGGTCTCGAAGAGAGTGATGTCAGTAATGACCGCACCGGTATTATCATGGGGTCGGGCGGACCAAGCGCAGCGCGCATTGTCTGGGCGGCTGACATGACCCGTGACCGTGGTCCAAAGCGCGTTGGCCCCTTTGAAGTGCCAAAAGCCATGAGTTCCACGGCGAGCGCGACGCTCGCCACCCCCTTCAAGATCAAGGGCGTCAACTATTCCATCACCTCAGCCTGTTCCACATCAGCACATTGCATAGGCAATGCCGCCGAAATGATCCAGTGGGGCAAGCAGGATGTGATGTTTGCCGGGGGCAGTGAAGAGCTCGACTGGACGCTTTCTGTTTTGTTTGATGGCATGAAAGCCATGAGCTCGAAATTCAACGACACGCCAGCAGTCGCTTCGCGGGCTTTTGATGTCAACCGTGACGGCTTTGTCATCGCTGGCGGGGCCGGTGTTGTGGTGCTTGAAGAGCGCGAACATGCGATTGCCAGAGGGGCTACCATTTATGGTGAGCTTGTCGGCTATGGTGCCAACTCTGATGGTTTTGACATGGTAGCTCCTTCAGGGGAGGGCGCGGTGCGCTGCATGAAGCTGGCGCTTGGCGATATTAATCCCAACGATATTGACTATATCAACCCGCATGGCACCTCGACAGGGGTGGGCGACAGCCGCGAGGTCGATGCCATTCGTGAGCTGTTTGGCGACAATATACCCGATATTTCCTCGACCAAATCTCTGACGGGCCATTCACTTGGCGCAACGGGCGTGCAGGAAACCATTTATTGTCTGCTGATGATGAAGCACAGGTTCTTGTGCGAATCGGCTCATATTGACGAGCTTGACCCGATTTTTGAAGGTGTGCCGATCTTACGCGAGCGCAAGGATGACGCCCAGGTACATCTGGCCATGTCTAACAGCTTTGGATTTGGCGGCACCAATGCCAGTTTGATTTTCAAGCGTCACGAAAGCTGAGCCGGGCCGGGCTGAATTTGGGCGTAACAAACGGAAAACTCATGTGAAGGGCTGGTTGGCATGAAGTATGCTACCAGTGACACGAAGCGTTCGGGAGCATGAAGCGTTTTATGCAAGCCTGTTGGCGTGCTGACTTCGTGTGATGAGGACAAAACCTTTGAATCAAGAGCAAACAATAATGACAAAAGCTGAAACAAAAACAACCAACGGCCTGATGGCGGGAAAACGCGGTGTGATCATGGGCGTTGCCAATAATCACTCCATTGCCTGGGGGATTGCCGAAGCCTTGCATAATGCCGGAGCCGAACTGGCTTTTTCCTATCAGGCTGGCCCTCTGGGACGACGGGCGACATCGCTTGGCGAGAGTATTGGCGCTGACCTTTTTGTTGAATGCAGTGTTGAAAAGCCCGACGACGTTAAAAACATGTTTGCTGAAGTGAAAAAGAAATGGGGCACCATTGATTTCGTCGTACATGCGCTGGCCTTTTCGGACCGCAATGAACTGAACGGTCAATATGTCGATACGACCCGTGATAATTTCACCAATACCATGGTGATCTCGTGCTTCTCCTTTACCGAAGTTGCCAAATGCGCCGCGCAAATGATGCCGGAAGGCGGCAGCATGATCACCCTGTCTTACTCTGGTTCAACCCGCGTCGTGCCGCGTTATAATGTGATGGGTGTGGCCAAAGCGGCGCTTGAAGCCTCTGTGCGTTACCTGGCCGCTGATCTGGGGCCAAAGGGCATTCGCGTCAATACGCTGTCACCTGGTCCCATGCGCACCATGGCGGGCGCGGCCATTGCTGATGGGCGTCAGATTTTCAAATATATGGAAAAGCTCTCTCCGCTTGAGCGCAATCCGACCCTGAAAGAAGTTGGCGATTCAGCTGTTTTCCTTTTATCGGATGCGGGCGGGGCGATCACCGGGCAAAATCTGATGGTGGATTGTGGTGTGACCTCAATTGCCATGCCTAAAATCGAAAATCTGGAATAGGGCCTGTTGGCGGCGGTTTGACGAATGAGCATTACAATCCGTCCACTTGAAAAGAGTGATTGTCCGCGCTGGCTTTTATTATGGCAGGGCTACTTGCAATTTTATGAGACGGAGCTACCTGATGAAGTAACTGCCAAGACCTGGCAGGGAATTCTTTCACAAAACGGCGGGCATGAAGGACTGGGGGCGCTTGATGCGACGGGCAAACTTATCGGTTTCGCCCATATTCTTTATCATGGATCGACCTGGTCGATTAGCGATTATTGCTATCTGGAGGATCTGTTCGTCGACCCCGATGCACGCCATCAGGGGGCAGGTGCGGCACTGATGGCTGGCGCTGAAAAAGCGGCGCGAGACCGGGGATGTGCGCGGCTTTATTTGACGACGGCAGAACAAAATCATACGGCGCGCAGGCTATATGACCAAGCACTGGGATCAGCTGGTTTTGTGCGTTATGCCAAGGCAATAGGCTGACAAGAGTTTGCTGATATATGACAGCTATGCCCAGCAATTATTATTGTCTTGAGCGTTCTGGCGCTTCTGTTTACCTTGAAGACACCCTTTTCATGTGGTGTTTTCAGGTACTCAATTGATGGAACGCATTTATTTTATAGCTTTACTACTGTGTAGTGCTGTCCTGCTGATGGACGGGCAAGTGAGAGCCATTGCGGCTAATCTATCCTATTATAAAGGGGCTGATAGCCAGCTTTCCAAACATTTAAGGGCTGTCAATCAGTCAAAAATTGACCATTTGTTCCAGCGTTTGAAGCGTGCCAGGACTGAAGCTGAAGGGCGCATGATCGAATTTGAGCTGTGGCAATACTGGACGAAGTCGGGACATGCAGACATTGAAAGCCTCATGCGGCGGGCTCACTTTCTGGCTCAGCGGGGTTATCTGAAGCTTGCTGCCCGGCTGCTTGATCGCGTTGTCGCGGAGCGCCCGGACTTTGTCGATGGTTGGAACCGGCGGGCCAATGTTTTTTATCTGATGCGAAGATATAATGAAGCCCTGCAATCCATTGCAAGGGTGCTGGCTCTGGAGCCTCGCCATTTTGGGGCGCTCACTGGCAAGGCTTTTATAAAAATAAACGCAGGGCGCTGGCAGGAAGCGCTGGAGTGTTTGCGCCGTGCCGTTGAAATCCATCCGTTTTTACATGAGCGTTATTTGTTGCGTATTCTGGAAAAGAAACTGCAGTGGCGCAGGCTTTGATTCAAGATATACTCAAAACACTCGAAGATCAGACAAAGTTTGCGAAAAACCGTTGTCCGATCAACGAGGTTCACCCGTCAGCAGCCAAATCGCTTGTAGCCGCCGGCTATATTTTCAAAGTTTCTAACGCAAAAAAGCGGTCAGCTGAAACAGCCGACCGCTTTTGTATGCCGCGCGTATTATACGCAAAACTGATGGTAACACAGCGCCGCATAGCTCCGGCAACGCAAAACAAAAAAGCCGGAGATAATTCGATTATTTGGCTTTGGCCAGTTTTTTGGCCTGTGCAACCCAGTTCTCGCTGTTGATGCGACCGCCAATTTTGAGTTTGCTGGCAAGGCGCTCAATGTCCTTCTTCGCCAGTTTGGCAATCATAGCGACTGATTTGATGCGGCTATTATAAAGCTTTTCGGCAAATTTTGCTCCGATGCCCTTGATCCGACAAAGATCTGCAATCGCGGTGGCCTTGGCAGTGAGGCGAACAGCTTTTTTCGCAGGGGCCTTTTTGGCAACAACCTTTTTAGGAGCGGCCTTCTGGACTATTTTTTTGGCTATTTTGGGGGCAACTGTCTTTTTAGCAGCAACTTTCTTTGGCGCAGCCTTTTTCACGGCAGTTTTACCTGCGACAGATTTTTTGGCAACGGCTTTTTTAGAAGCAACCTTGCGGGTAATTTTCTTTGCAATAGATTTTTTTGCTATTGTCTTCTTTGCGGTTGTCTTGGTTGCTACTTTTTTACTTGCGGCAGTTTTTACAACAGCAGATTTTTTGGTGGCGGGCTTAACAGCCTGTTTTGCGATGTTCTTGCTCATGGGTTCCCTCATATACTTAATAAATAACCTGACTAACATACTGATCTAACAAGAAGAACAATTAACAGGTTGGTCACTTAACATTGATGGCACAGATTATTGCAAGACAGTCAGGTCCGACCTGGAAGAAGGACCCCCTCGAAATGCCCGCTTTATTCGTGCTCAGTTCCGATGATTTATATACTGAACTAATACAGTTAAGGTAAAGTAAAAAAGACCATATAAAACAAAATATTATAAAAAACAAATGCGAGTGCAAGGTTGTGCTCCATGTATTAATGGAGATGTTAATGTGTGTTTCCAATAGGTTTATAGAATATCTTTTTATCGTTGAATTTCAGTCTGTTGGGGGTTTTGAAGCGCTTTAAGGGGGGTGTAGTGCAATTTCACCGCTCCCAAATGGGTTGGTATGTGGTGCCATAAGCGGTGTGCACTGCAGTTGTGGGGGCATGGGGTGGCAGGGCCATTCAATTCTTGCTCTCACTCGCTTCGCGACGGGGCCAGCCCCGAACCACGCTGGAGGGACATCCTCCTGGTGAGCGTAAAAGGGAGTTTTTTATGCTTGACCATCAACACAGATGCTCCAAACCACCTGTTTTTCTATCTGAAAGCACTACTGTCCGGAGAAAAATTTATAAAAATTTATAACCTAATGAATACACACACATTTTAGCCACGACACCCTGTCCTCGATTCCGACATGGGTTAGCTTCAAAAAAACGGCAAAAACCGCTATTTTTGGAGGAAAATCATGGCATTGGGGCAACT
>JAKIUO010000227.1 GCA_021647535.1 Hyphomicrobiaceae bacterium | reverse complement strand
ACTACTAAATATTGCTATGCCTTTGACGAAGGCGATGGAAAAAACAAAGCCCTACTGGGTGGAAAAGGCGCTAACCTGTGCGAAATGACCCAACTGGGTTTGAATGTACCACCTGGATTTGTGATTACAACCGAGTGTTGCCGCCATTACCTGGAACAGGATGCGCTGCCTGAGGGTTTGATGGATGAAGTGCGTGCCTATATCCAGCGCATTGAACAACAAACCGGTAAACAATTTGGAGGATTAACCGACCCCTTACTGGTTTCTGTTCGCTCAGGTTCGGCGATTTCCATGCCGGGCATGATGGATAGTGTTCTCAATCTTGGCCTCAATGATGAAACAGTCGCGCAGCTGCTCAAAAACACCGACAGCAAGCGCTTTATCCTTGATTGCTATCGCCGCCTTATCCAGATGTATGGCGAGGTCGTACTGGGGCTTGATGAGCTTATTTTTGAAGATCTGATTGAGGATTTTCGCATTCAGCAGGGCGTCAAAAAAGATGTCGGCCTATCTGAGCGCGGCTGGTCGCAGATTATTGAGCAGATGAAGGCAGAAATTCTCGAAGAAACCGGCCAACCTTATCCCCAGGACATTTTCAAACAGCTTTATGACACGGTTGGCGCGGTGTTTCGCTCGTGGTATTCACCGCGTGCTATCAGTTTTCGGGCCATTTCTGGTATGGATGAGGCGGGGGGGGGCACGGCGGTGACCATCCAGCAAATGGTCTATGGAAATCGTTCGGAACAGAGCGCTTCTGGTGTCGCTTTTACCCGCGACCCGTCCACCGGCACGCCCGGTCTTTTTGGCGAATATCTGCCCAATGTACAGGGCGAAGATATTGTCGATGGCTTTCACTCCCCCCATGCCCTGAGCGAACAGGCGCGCCTGACGCGCGGCGACAAGGTGGGGGCGCTTGAGACCCGTATGCCAGAACCTTATGAAGAACTTGTCAGCTTTGGCAAGAAGCTGGAGCGCCGGTTTCGCGATATGCAGGAAATCGAATTCACTATAGAAGAGGGCAAGCTCTGGCTCTTGCAAACAAGAGCGGCCAAACGAACGATTGAAGTGGCGGTGAGAGTGGCTCTGGATCTGTTTGATGAAGGGCTGATCACCAGACTAGATGTCATTGACCACGTGCCGCTGGATGGTTTTAACAAATTGATACAGGCCGTTCTCGTTGACGAGGCCAATACCGACATTCTGACCACGGGTCTACCGGCCTCTCCCGGCGCGGCTTGCGGGCAAATCTGTTTTTCGTGCAAAACTGCCGTTGAACGGGCCAATGCAGGCGAGGCTGTGGTGCTTGTGCGTGATGAGACCAATCCGCAAGATATCGCTGGTATGCACGCGGCCAAAGCTATCTTGACACGGCGCGGCGGCATGACTTCCCATGCAGCAGATATCGCCAGAGCCATTGGTCGCCCCTGTATTGTCAATGCGCGTTTTATTGAGCTTGACCAGCAGCGCGGCACCCTGAAAGTTGGTCGCCAAACCCTTAATGAGGGTGACTGGATTACCATTGATGGCTCTTCTGGTCATGTTCTGGTGGGCAAGGTGGCCTTGAAAATTCCCGAGCTGGACGAGTATGGCCAGCGTTTCAAGGCATTGCTTGAGGAATAAGTTATCATTTTATCCACAATTTCTGTCAGACACCCCGTCTTATGCGGCCTTTTCTTCGAGATATACGGCTGGTCTCAATATTGTCTGAAAATGATCCAGCTACGGTCAACAAGTGTCCGCAATTGCCGCTGAAACTTAATCTTAAGAAAACGTAATGAAATGATTTTCATATTTTATGAAGATCACAACATGCCGAAAAAACGGGCCACACCGCAAAACTGGATCATTTTGGTAAATATGGACCCAACTATTATCTTGAAGTTTACCATTAAAATAACAAGCAACACCTGGTTTTGACGAATTAACTACTGTGTAAAGAATATTTGTTTTTCTTGATCAAGGGAAAAATGTAAGCAGATCAAAATGATAATTCTGCAGCATTTGATAAGTTTTTGAGATGGCGTTTGAGCAAAGAGTGAAGACAATATGAGTGGCAGAAAAAATAAGGGCCAGGGAAAGTCAGGAGTTCTGACAGGAATGGTTATCATTTCAACAGGCCTGGTTGCGGGCTATCATGGATTTGAGCTGGCAATACCCAAGCAAGACGCCCATATGGTAACGGCTTCGCTAAGTGCGCCAGACCGCTCACCTGTGGTGCGCGATGGATTGGCCACACTCATTCAGTCTGCGAATGCTACTGCTGGGGAAAATAGCCGAAATAACGTGCGAACCGCCTTGGCCGTTGAAGACTATCCGGTTGTCAATCGCATCTTGAAGCGCGACAGGGATTTCCTTGAAATAATCGCACCACAACCAGCCACGCGACCGGTTGTAGTGCCGGTCATGCAAGCGAAAGTTACTCCGTCAGCTCCAATAGCGACAATAGAAGAACTTGCTGAAAGTAATGTCAAGCGGCCGGAACTTGCTGCGAACAGGCAACCCGTCAGAGCGCCACAGATACCGGTTATCCAGGCTTCTCTCGCCAGTGAAGTGCCTTATGCTGACAGTGCTGATATTGCGCTGTTTGCAGCCGATATGCCGCTGCCCGCCAAACTGATGCAAATCGCTCAAAGTCAACCCGGCCCCGTTGTCGCCAGGAGTTACGCCAAGCCCTCCAATGGTTCGCCGCTGGTGCCACGCAAATTCGTTTCTGGCAAAGCTTTTGGCGGTCTCGCCGAGCGGGCGTTCCAGAAGCGTGAGCGTCGCTGCATGACAACGGCGCTTTATTTTGAAGCGCGCAGTGAGCCCGAAAAAGGACAGATTGCCGTTGGTCAGACTGTTATGAACCGGGTTAGAAGTCCTGATTACCCCGACACTATTTGCGGAGTTGTCTATCAAGGCTCGCATCGTCGTACTGGCTGTCAGTTCTCCTTCACTTGTGATGGCAAAGCCGACAAGCCCAGCAATAAAACTCAGTGGGAGCGCTCTAAACGGCTCGCCAATGATGTGCTTGAAGGCAAGGTCTGGCTGAAAAGCATCGGCAGCGCTACACACTATCATGCGACCTATGTCAAACCGCGCTGGCGTCGTAAAATGTCTCGCTTGAAACAGATCGGGCGTCATATTTTCTACAAGTCACCCAATATTTCGGTAACAGATACCTATCAGAAATATACTTCTGGGCAGCGTAGCTAGCGAACTTGCTGCGCAAGCGGGGCCAGCTCTTTTATATTTTGCGCTATCGCTTCGCTATTTGAGCGCTCTACCCCGCTGGAGAGACACCCTTGTATGTTCCCGACCTCCCATTTTTCTACTTTAAATTTAAACGAGGGTGGGTTTGGGAGGTTTCCTCCCAAGCGGGTGCGGGTGGCAACCCGCTTGCGAAGCAAGGTTTTTAATCCTATCAGCTTGTTTGCGGGGGCGCGGTTTCCTGAAAACGGATGGGCTGGCCGATGGCTGGAGCCAGGATCTCACCTTCTCGCATGACCTGATGACCGCGCACAATGGTGCCCACCGGCCAGCCTGTGACGGCTTGGCCATCAAACGGCGTCCAGCCAACCCGGCTTTTGATCCAGTCATTGCTGATGATTTTTTGCGCTTTCATATCGACAAGGGTGATGTCGGCATCATAGCCTCGGGCCAGCCGCCCCTTGCCTGCCAGACCAAACAAACGGTTGGGACCAGCCGAGGTCAGATCCACGAAGCGCTGCAGGCTTAAGCGGCCTTTATTAACGTGATCGAGCATCAAGGGGACAAGGGTCTGCACACCGGGCAATCCGGCAGGCGACGCGGGGTAAGTGTTTTGCTTTTCTTCCAGCGTGTGCGGTGCATGGTCTGAGCCAATAACGTCAACCACACCGGCTCGCAATCCTTCCCACAAACCTTCAAGATGGTCCTTTGAGCGGATCGGCGGGTTCATCTGGGCGCGGGTTCCCAGCTCCTCATAACATTCAGGCGCTGCCAGGGTGAGATGCTGAGGGGTTGCCTCCACCGTCGCTATGTCCCTGTTGCGGGCCAGAATTTCCATCTCCTCTGCCGTTGTTATGTTCAATACGTGAATGCGTTTTCCCTCTTCGCGCGCAAGGCGCAAGAGCCGTTCGGTACACAAAATCGCGGTCTGGGCGTCCCGCCATACCGGGTGCGTTGAGACGTTTCCCGTTTCTGCAAGAGGGCGGCGTTCCCGCAACCGGAATTCATCTTCGGAATGGACCGCGCAGCGCCGGTTGATGGCGCGCAAAATGGCGCGCACATGTTCGTCGTCCGGCACCAGCAGATTACCGGTTGAGGAACCCATGAATATCTTGACGCCACAACAGCCGGGCTCGCGTTCAAGGTCACCCAGAATGTCGGCGTTCTGCGTCGTTGCCCCTGCGTAAAATGCAAAGTCAC
>JAKIUO010000011.1 GCA_021647535.1 Hyphomicrobiaceae bacterium | reverse complement strand
GTTGAGAATATCGATACGCTGGTAGGCGGGCAGGCGGCCCGCGCGGTTTTTGTGCAGCTGGCGGGCGGTTTCCAGATAGGCGTCAATGGTCGCCCAGTCACTCAGCGCAATTTCACCAATGGGGGACAGGTCGAAAGGGTTGACAACAGTTTTCATGTTCATTGGGGTCTCCTCGTTAAATGAGCACCTGCCGGTGCTGGTCTTCGCCAGACAGGCTGCTTGTGCAGCAGGCACCAAAGGCGAGCCTTTGGAAACCATTTTGAGTTTAGGGGCTAGTCCCGAACCCCATACCTAAAATGGGTTCCAAGGGATCATCCCTTGGTGCTGTCCGCATAGGACGCCTGTCCGGCGAGGACAAGTCGCGCAGCGGCTTAAATCAGACAGGTCAGCTTTTGCAATTCATCAATCAGCACTTTTTTATTCTCCGAATAATCGATGGGAATATCGATGATATGCACGCCGCCTGCGTTAAATGCGGCATCCAGCGTCGGGATCAGCTGGTCGGTGCTGGTGATGCGGTGGCCAGTTGCGCCATAGCTGTCGGCATATTTAACGAAGTCAGGATTGCCAAACTCCAGCCCCCAGTCGGTGAACCCGGCGATCGCCTGTTTCCAGCGGATCATGCCATAAGAGCCATCATTCAAGACGGCCACCACCAGATTGAGCTTGAGGCGCAACGCCGTTTCGATTTCCTGTGAGTTCATCATGAAGCCGCCATCGCCGCAAATCGCCATCACCCTTTGCGCCGGTTTCAACAGGCTGGCCATCATGGCTGAGGGCAGTCCGGCCCCCATAGTGGCAAGGGCATTGTCGAGCAGTACGGTGTTGGGCTTATAGGCTTTGTAATTGCGCGCAAACCACAGCTTGTACATGCCATTATCGAGGGCAATGATACCATCTTCGCCCATGATCTTGCGGATATCGGCGACAAGGCGCTGTGGAATGATCGGGAAGCGCGGGTCGTTCGTTCCTTCATTAATATGCTTTTCAACTTCATCACGCACTTTTTCAAAATAGGAAAAGTCTGCATCAACCTTGCCAACGGCTTCTTTCAGTCGGATCATTGAGCTTTCCAGATCGCCAACGACCTCGCATTGCGGGAAATAAACTTCGTCGACCTTGGCTGATTTATAATTGACATGAATAACCTTGGTGCCGCCAGCCTCCATGAAAAATGGTGGTTTTTCAACAACATCATGACCAATATTGATGATGAGGTCGGCGCGCTCAACGGCGCAATGAATATAGTCACCAGAGGAAAGCGCGGCGGTGCCAAGGCATTGGGAAGAGCGCTCATCAACAACGCCTTTGCCCATTTGCGTCGTAAAAAACGGAATGCCGGTGGTATGGACAAAATCGCAAAGGGCATTGCGCACCTGTTTGCGGTTGGCCCCCGCCCCAATCAGTATAAGCGGATGTTTGGCGCGTTTGATGAATTTGGCAGCGTGCTCAATTGTAAAGGTGCGCGCTCCGGCATAGCGACGATTGAGAGGGATATAGGGCTGGGCGTTTGTTTCTTGCGCAGCAATGTCTTCGGGCAGCTCCAGCAAGACGGCACCGGGGCGCTCCTCTTGCGCCAGACGAAACGCTTCACGCACTAAAGCTGGAATGGTGTTGCCATGGACAATCTGCTTGCTCATTTTACAGATCGGATCAAACAGGTTGACCACATCAATAATCTGGAACTGCCCCTGTTTGGATTTAAGAATCGGCTTTTGACCGGTGATCATCAGCAGCGGAAACGCGCCAAGATGGGCATAAGCTGCCGGGGTAACAAGATTGGTCGCGCCGGGGCCAAGGGTGGCCATGCAAACCCCGGCCTTGCCGGTGAGGCGGCCATAGATCGCCGCCATAAAACCGGCCCCTTGTTCGTGGCGGGTGACGATCAGCCTGATCTGGCTGGATTGGCGCAGGCTTTCCAATATGTCGAGATTTTCTTCCCCTGGCACCGCAAACACATATTCAACGCCCTCGCGCTCCAATGCCTTGACGAAAAGATCAGATGCTTTCATGGCTGTGCCCCTTTGCGGTTGTTGTGCTCGCCCAAATAGCTATATGCTTCTTCTGCTATGAATTACAGAAATTTCGGTGGTCATACACCGCAATGTGAAAGGCTCGTGAACCCTTATGGATGCTCCCTCCAGACAAAAGGCGCTGTTTTCGTTTGATAATAGCTTTGTGCGTTTGCCCGAACGTTTTTTTGCGCGCCTTGACCCGACAAGAGTGGCGTCTCCCCAGCTTATCAAGTTCAACACGCAACTGGCCTGCACGCTTGGCCTTGATCTGCAAGGTTTGGCCAGCGCTGATCTGGCGCGGATTTTTTCCGGCAATGAAGTGCCCGCCGGGGCACAGCCGTTGGCCATGGCTTATGGCGGCCATCAGTTTGGCGGCTGGTCGGGCCAGCTTGGCGATGGTCGTGCCATTTTGCTCGGCGAGGTCATTGGCAAAGTCGGGGCGCGTTATGATGTGCAGCTCAAGGGAGCAGGACCAACACCTTATTCGCGTTCTGGCGATGGTCGTGCCGCTCTGGGGCCGGTGTTGCGCGAATATATCCTGTCTGAAGCCATGCAAAAACTTGGCATCAAGACCACAAGAGCGCTGGCGGCTGTTCTGAGTGGCGAGCGCGTGCGGCGCGAGGACAGTCTGCCGGGGGCTGTTTTTACGCGCATTGCCAGAAGCCATATACGGGTCGGCACGTTTGAATATTTTGCCCATCAACAAGATTATGACGGTGTGCAGATTTTGGCCGATTATGTCATTGCCCGTTGCTACCCGCAAGCGGCAAAGGCCGACAATCCCTATCTGGCTTTGCTCGAAGCGGTGATCAAAGCGCAGGCCGAACTGGTCGCCAGCTGGTTGCAGATCGGTTTTATTCATGGCGTTATGAACACCGATAATTGTTCGGTCAGCGGCGAAACCATCGACTACGGCCCCTGCGCCTTTATGGATCAGTACGCGGTTGATACCGTCTATAGCTCCATCGACCATATGGGCCGCTATGCCTATGGCAATCAGCGCCCCATCGCCCAATGGAACCTTGCCCAACTGGCGCAAAGTCTGTTGCAGTTTTTAGGTGAGACTGAAGACGAGGCGATTAGCGCCGCGCAACAGGCGATCAGCGGTTATCTGCCACTGATTGACGGGCTCTGGCTGTCCGGTATGCGTCAAAAACTCGGGCTGATTGAGGAGCGTGACGGCGACAAAGCGCTCATTGACGAATTGCTTGATCTGATGGAGCAGAACAGCGCCGACTTCACCCTGACCTTTCGTACTCTCAGCGAGTTATCGGGAGGCAAGGGCAAGGCTGATCAGGCGTTCGGCACGCTCTTCCGCTTCCCGGCCTCGATAGAAGGCTGGCTGGCGCAATGGCGCGAACGGCTGGCACAAGAGGCCAGCCTAGACGGCGAACGCATCAAGCGGATGAAAGCCACCAACCCGGCTTTCATCCCCCGCAACCATCTCGTCGAAGAGGTCATCAAGGCCGCCCATGAAGGCGATCTCAAACCCTTCGAGCGCCTCAATGAAGTGCTGGCGAACCCCTATGAAGACCAGCCCGACGCGGCCCATTTCGCCCGCCCACCAAAGCCCGAAGAAGTCGTGCGCGCCACCTTTTGCGGCACATAAGCCGCTTGCAGCGGCTGGCCCTCGCCGGGCGGGCAGCCTGTTCAGCTGGAACCAAAGGCGAGCCTTTGGAAACCTATTTGGTGAGAGGAGGGATTTGACAATATATATTAAATATATATTCTAAAGCCATGGAAATCGCGGCGAGATGGAACCAAACGAAAAGCTGTGAGCTGATTGAGCGCCACGGCATCGGCTTTGAAGAGGTCATCATTGCTTTGCAGGGCGGCCATTTTCTGGATGATTTGGAACGCCAGAATAAGGAAAAATTCCGTCACCAGCGCCTGCTTGTGGTGCAGATCGAAGATTATGCCTATGTCGTACCCTATGTGCGGGAGGAAGAAGGTGTTTTCTTCAAAACCCTGTTTCCCAGCCGCAAATTCACCAGACAATATCTGAGCGAGTAAGAGCATGAGCAAAACCCCCCGAAAAACAGACATCAAGAAAAAAGACCCCGAGTTCTCAAGCGATGAGGAAAGAGCACTCTATGAGAGCAGCGAGCAAGGTGAATGGTTGTCGCGCAAAGATCTGCCCGAGCGCAAAATATTCTGGAAACAGGTGGCAGAAAACACCATCAAAGACAAGCGCACCAGAATTTCACTCGCCGTCCCGGATCGCGATCTGGCACGCTTGAAAGCACTGGCCCTGCGCAAAGGCATTCCCTACCAAACCCTTATCAACGCCATCCTGCACGATTACGCCAAAACAGGCGACGCGTGATATTGTTCCCAAGCCGAGCTTGGGAACCAGAAAAAGTCTAGGATTGGCTCATCGGTGAGCACAGCTCGATCAGAAAACCATTGGGGTCGGTGACATGGGCTGTGGTTTGTCCCCATGGCATATCCTGCGCCTCTTTCACCAGCCCGGCACCGGCGGCAACGGCCTTTTTAACCGCCCCGGCAACACCTTGTGTTGTAAAGGAAAGCTCAAAAGTTGGCTGGCCTTTGACAGGGCTGGCGGGATTTTTGCCGATTTTTCGCATGAGGTCTATGGCCGAAAAGGACAGGGTCGTTGCACCGGTATCCAGTTCGCCATATTCGCCGCCCTCATACAGCATTTTGCGCTTGAGACCAAAGGCTGTCTCATAGAAGGTCAGGGTCTGTTCGACATTTTCCACATAAAGAACGGTGTAGGCCAGCTGCATGATAAAGGCTCCAGATAGGGGGTTGGTGATATTACGACACTGATAACCCGATCTGCACAAAACCTCCACAAGAGTTTGGCTAAAACTCCTTTTGTAGATCATTTGCGCTGCATGAGCCTTTGTCATCATCGCTTTCATGATGAACAAACCACACATAGATTTCGCCAACGCCTTTTCGACAGTCTCGTTTCGGGGGCACTCTGCGCCGGTGTTCTTGCTGGCGGCGCTCATTCTGGGTGTCGAGCCGGTGCGCTGGCTGGTCAATACCTGGCTCGAACCGGCCTATGACAGCAAGGGTTTTTATATATTTGTCGCCTGTGCCGCTCTGTTTATGTGGAGCGCAACAAGCCCGCGCAACAGGCGGCAAATCCCACAACAGAAAAAACTGGCCCTGTACTTGTTCGCAATCACCGCTCTGGTGCGATTGGCCGGACAGGTGCTGGCGGTCAACACGATTGGCGCGCTGGCGCTGGTCATTGATGTCTATGCGCTGGGACTTTTGTTTGGCCTTAAAGACAGAGCGCGGGCTTTGTCGCCGGGCTGGCTGGCTCTGGCTTTTGCTTTTAGTCTGCCGCTGGAACGCATTGCCCAGCGCACCATTGGTTACGGCCTGCAATCCATTTCAAGCGACGGGGCCTGTCTGCTGCTCGGCAGTTTTTTCGATGATCTTAAATGTTTTGGCGTGCGCCTTGTGCTGGAGGGCAAAGATGTGCTGGTCGATTTGCCCTGCTCCGGGGCACGCTCTATCCTGCTGCTGCTTTTGTGCTTCGCGCTGGTCGCTGTTCTGGTGCGCCCGACGATCAAGCAGGCGGTTATCGGCGGTGGGCTGACCCTGCTGGCGGGCCTGCTCGCCAATATGGTGCGGATCTCTTTGTTGGCGGTGGGCATTGCCCGCCCGCAAACCTTTTTTGGCGCCGAGGTCATGGCGCAGCCCTGGCATGATCTTATTGGTCTGTTCACGCTGGCACTTGGCGCGCTGCCTTTGCTCTTATGGGCGGGCAGGGTGGTCAGTACGCGCCGCGCCCCTACAATAGATGAGCGCTGCCGCGATTTCATTCCAGATCGTCTGGTCCGTGACAGCTGGTGGCTGGTGGAGCCAAAGCGCTCAACCATTTATAAAACAAAAGCCCTCCCAGCCTTCACCTTTCTGGCCTTCGCGCTGCTCATCGTCAATCTGCCGCGCCAGGCACTCGATGTCGCCAGACGCTCGATCGCCATAGAGTTGCCGGGGCATATTGAAGGCTTCGCCGCGCAACCGGTCAAGCTGCTGGCCAAGGAACGGGCCTATTTCATCCAATATGGCGGCTCCGCCCAAAAAGCCTTCTACGGCCCGCACCAATTACTCATGGTGCGCACCTCAGCTCCCCTGCGCCACCTGCACGCCCCCGATGATTGCCTGCGCGGCCTCGGCATGAAAGTCGAATATCTCGGTATGCGCTACACCCCCATCCCGAGCGCCACCTATCGCGCCACCGCCAAAGACGGCCAGGCCTATCGTATCGATGTCAGCTTTGTTTCAGATAAAGGCTTCATCACCACCAATATCTCGCAAGCCGTCTGGCGCTGGATACAAAACCAGGCCAGCACATGGACCGCCATTCAGCGCATCACCCCGCTTGGCGTGTCTGAACCCTCACGCCAAAAATTCGAGCGCGGCGTGATGGCGGCGCTGGATTTGTCGGCAGGAAACTCGCTTCGCGAATGAGCTGCCGCCCAAACCCGCCTGGGAGGAGACCTCCCAAACCCACCCTTTTCTAATTTCAAAAAGAAGGGGGTTTGGGGGGAGGTTTCCTCCCAACGGGGTCGAGCACTCAAACAGCGGAGCGGTAGTGCAAACATAAAACTGCTGGCCCCGCTTGCGCAGCAAGTTAAACGTTAATTCAACCCACCAACCTCAAGGAGACTTCCTATGTATGAACGACGACGACTGACCCCGCTTTGCACTTTGTTGCTGGCTTTTCTCATCAGCCTTTTGGCGATGATGGATGCTTATGCTTTTTTCAATACCAAGGTGCGGGCTGAAGATGAGATTGGCGGATCTGTCCGCGCTCTTATCCACGGCAAGAGTGATTATTTCCCAACGCTGAAGAGTGATATATCGGCGCAGATCGAAGGAGATCTGGCGACGGTAACGGTGGTGCAGACCTTTTTGAACCCCTCGGATAAGGTGCTTAACGCCATCTATCTGTTTCCGCTTAACAAGGATGCTGCCGTTTCTTTTATGATGATGGAAACGGGTGATGAACGCATTACGGCGGTTATCAAGAAAAAGGCGCAGGCTCGTGCCCTCTATGATACGGCAAAAAGCGAGGGCAAGGCGGCTGCATTGTTGAGCCAGCACCGCCCCAACATGTTCACGCAGGAGCTGGCCAATCTGATGCCGGGGCAGCCGGTTGTCATTACTCTTAAATACAGCATGGCCGTGCCGCGTATTGATGGCGCTTATGAGCTGGTGGTGCCGCTGGTCGTTGGGCCACGTTTTGTGCCGCAGCCAAAACCTGTGGCGCGAACTGTATCGAATGGCGAAACGCAGGGGCCAGCCAAGAAGAGTGGTCAATGGTCCTTTGGCAAATTGCCAGCCTATCCGATGGTTGGCGGCCTGACCATTCCTGACACCATCGAAAAGGATCGTGTTTCGCTGCATATCGAGCTGAAATCAGCCGTGACTTTGAAGGGCATCAAAAGCACCACACACAAGCTGGTGGTGAGCGGAGATGACCGACAAAAGAGCATTGACCTGGCGGCGGGGCGCACCATGGATAACAAGGATTTCGTGTTGCGCTATGAGCTTTCTGGTCGCTCGGTTGAAGCGGGGTTGCTCTCGCATCATGATGAGCGCGGCCATTTCTTTTCGCTGCTGGTCGAGCCGCCCAATGCGCCGCTTGAAAAAGATATCACACCGCGCGAAATGGTTTTTGTGTTGGATACATCAGGCTCCATGATGGGCATGGCAATGGACGCCAGCAAGACCTTTATGCGCCATGCCATTGCCACTCTGCGTCCCAGGGATTATTTCCGCATCATTCGTTTCAGTGATAATACCGGCGAGTTCGCGGCGCGCCCTGTGCAGGCGACAACGCTCAACAAAATGGCCGGGCTTAAATATGTCAATAGCCTGATGGCGGGCGGTGGTACGCAGATCCCCAAAGCGATTGAACAGGCTTTTTCGGTGCCAGCAGAACCCGGCACTTTGCGCATCGTCACTTTTTTGACCGATGGTTATATTGGTAATGAGGCGCGCGTCCTGCAGCTCATCAATGAAAAAATAGGCGATGCCCGGATTTACGCCTTTGGGGTTGGCAGTTCTGTCAATCGCTATCTGTTGGCTGAAATGGGCCGCATTGGTCGCGGCTTTGCCCGTTTCATTGACCCCAGCGAAGATGTCAACAAGGTCGCCATGGAACTGGCCAGACGTCTTGAAGCGCCATTGCTGACCGATATCAAAATCAACTGGGGCGGCCTGAAAGCAACACAGGCAACGCCGGAAATTATTCCCGATCTGTTCAAGGGCGACAGCCTGCGCATTATGGCCCGTTCTATGGATAAGCTGCCAGCTGGTAGCACGCACACCCTGACCATTTCAGGTTATACCAATGGCCGTAAGGCTGATATGCCGGTGAGCTTTACCGTGCCGCAAAAACTGGACGCTGATCGCTATAATGCGCTGCCTCTGGTCTGGGCGCGTTCGACCATTGCCGATCATATGCGCGTGCTTAATACGGGGCGCTCCTATCGGCGCAAAGCGGGTAGCAACGCGCAGGTTGAGGGGGCCGTGACAAAACTCGGGCTGGACTTTTCTTTGATGACGCAATGGACAAGCTTTGTCGCCGTGTCTGAAAAAATCGTCAATGAGGCTCCCAAAGACGCTGTTGACACGAATGTGCCGCTCAATCGGGTCAAGGGCGTCGCCAATGAAGCCTATGGGAAGAAAGCGCCCGTCAATGGTCAACAGATCCCGCTGCCCAACCGTCTGCAAAAAGCACAGAGGCAGCAGGGCACACGCACAGCTTTGATCACTTCGCGTTTGCAAGGTGTTGGCACAGGCGGTTTCGTCGGTTCCGTGCCAGGGGGCTTTGGTGGTTCCACCGCTCCCGAACCCGCCACGAACGCCGCTATGCTCTTGCTGTTGTTGTTGATGATCACCGGCTGGATGTGGGGCAAACGGCGCAAGGCTTGAAAACAAAAGCCCGGCAAACACTCCCTCTCCCAGACGGGGAGAGGGTTGGGGAGAGGGGGTTCAACTTTTGAAAGCCTCGGGCCTTTGAACCTATCCAGCTGTAAAAAATGGTGAATTTAGAGAGAATGCGATGAAAGTGTATTTCCAGCGTTACCCCCTCTCCCTAGGCCTCTCCCCTCAAGGGAGAGGGGACAAGGTTAAACCGGACACCAGTGGCAGTGGGCGCAGGCCCCGCTTGCGCAGCAAACAGGCTTCACATAATCAACGAAAAAGGAATAAAAATGAGACTGCAAAATAAAACAACCAGCCCCCCAAAACATCATAGTCGTATCGTCAATCTGATGGTGCTGGCGGCGATGCTTTGGGGGGCTTTTACTCTGTCGGCGAGCACTGAATTAGGGCCTGTGGAAAAATTGCTCGTGGGCTATGTCTCCTGGGGCATGATGATCTATCTGCTGATGGGCTTCTTTTTCGCCCGGCGTCCCTCTCGCTCCATTGCCTTGCTGGGCGGTGTTGCCGCGTTAGGGGCAGAGCTTGGTCATTTTGATCCGACCACATTGGCGTCGCTCTTTGCCAATGTACCCTTTTTCCTCCTTATTATGATTCCGGTCAGCATGGCTTGCTATCTCGCGGGTATTCTTGCTGGCTGGGGACTGGAGATTTTGCTAAAAGCATTGTGGAAACGGGTGAGCATCTCAGTGGTTCACATGTGGTCTGGTTCTGATTCTGGCGCACCGGTAGAGGCATGAAAAGGGAAAATATGTCACGCAGTATTTTGATTGTTGATGATGATCCGCATATTCTTGAGGTCATCGGTTTTGGCCTCGACAAGGCGGGCATGAAAACGACCACGGCAACCGATGGACAGCAGGCCCTTTCGACCTTTAACGCCGGTGAGTTTGATCTCATTGTCCTTGATATTTCCATGCCGGAGCTCGACGGGCTGGAGGTCTGCCGCGAGATCCGCAAAACCTCAGAAGTGCCGATCCTGTTTTTGTCTTCACGCGACGAAGAAATCGACCGTATATTGGGACTGGAAATTGGCGGCGACGATTATGTCACCAAGCCGTTTAGCGTGCGTGAGCTGGTGGCGCGTATCAAGGCGATATTGAAACGTACCGGCTCAAACAATGTGCCGGAAGACACGGAACTGCCCTTGCGCCGGGGCAGTGTTGTGCTGGAGCCTTCCCAGCATCGCGTCAGTTTTAACGGTGAGGATGTCGCTTTGACAGCTACCGAGTTTTCTATTCTAAAGGCTTTTCTCGACCAGCCCACCAGAGCTTTTGACCGTAATCAGCTGATGGACAAGATCTATGATTTCAATATTCATGTCTCAGATCGCACAATAGACAGCCATATCCGCCATATCCGCAGCAAATTTGCCACGATGGGCTGCGCGCAATTGATTGAGACTGTGCACGGCGTGGGCTATCGTCTTGGTTCTTGCCAATAGATTTGGGGTCTTGCCAATAAAGGGCCGTGCGAACCATGCTTGCTGACGGGTATACAAAATTAAAACACACGCTGACACGGCTTGGTATTTTGCCGATCAGCCTGTGGGTGATCCTGCTGGTGGTCAATCTGACGGTGCTCATCTTGCCGCTTGGCAGCATTTTCTTTTTTCGCATCTATGAAAATCAGCTGATCCGCGAAACCGAGACGGAGTTGATTGCCCAGTCCGTTTTCATTGCCGAGATTTTCAAACGCGAATTGCGCCAGTCGCTTGGCGACAAGGCAGATGCCTATGGGCTGGAGTTGAAAAAAAAACGGCCTTACAAAAAGCGCCGCTTACGTCGTCGCAAAAAGAAGACCTCCCGCTATACACCGCTGGCCCCCCAGCTTGATCTGGCCATTGGGCCTATTTTTCCACCGCGACCAGATGGCATGGTGCCGCAAATTCCCCCGGATGAAACCGCCACCAAGGCCGGGATCGCTCTGGTGGGCCTGCTGCTTGAAGCGCAAAGAACGACCCTTGCCGGTATCCGGGTGCTGGATTTTAATGGCGCGGTGATTGCGGGCAGTAATGAAACCGGCCTCTCTCTGGCCCATATGACCGAAGTCGCCAGAGGGTTGGCTGGCCATTATAAAAGTGTCATCCGCCAGCGTATTTCCGACGAGCCGCCGCCTTCGATCACCTCGATCAGCCGGGGCACCGGCATTCGTCTTTTTACGGTCTATCCAATCATCTCGAATGATCGTTTGTGGGGGGCCGTCTATCTGTCGCGCACGCCGCGCTCGATCCTGAAACATATGTTTGCGGAAAAATACAAGGTGATGCTGGCCGGGCTGTTCATATTGCTGGCCACTTTGTTCATTGTGTTTATCACCTCCTGGACCATCGCCCGGCCCATCTACCGGCTGATTGAACGCACCAAAAATATTGCTGCTGGAGATCGTCGTGCTCTGGAGGAGTTTCGGGTGCCCGGCACCAAAGAGATGGCTTTGTTGACCCGCAGTTTTGCCGATACGGCGCGCTCATTGCAGGAGCGCTCCAGCTATATTCGTAATTTTGCCAGCCATGTGTCGCACGAGCTTAAAACACCGTTGACCTCGATCCGTGGCGCAGCGGAATTGTTGGATGAACATTTTGACGAGATGACGCAAAAAGAGCGGCGGCGTTTTTTGGGCAATATTCTGGACGATAGCGACCGCTTGAAACATTTGGTGTCGCGTCTGCTGGAGCTGGCGCAGGCTGACAGTTTTACGCCAAGCGCTGAGAAATGCGATTTGAGGCTGGCGCTCCAGGAGGTGCAAGACAAGGCTGGTACAAAGGAGTTCGCCATTACGATCGAGCCGCAAGGTCATTTTTTGATAAAAATGTCAGCGGAAATTGTCGAGATGATCTTGTGTAATATGGTCGAAAATGCCCGAAAACACGGGGCAACCAAGGTGAGTTTCAAGCTGTCGCAAGAGGGCGAGCAGGTGAGGCTTAGCATTTGCGATGATGGCAATGGTATTTCCAAAGCCAATAGCACTAAAATCTTTGACCCGTTTTTCACCACGCGCAGGGGGCAGGGCGGCACTGGTATTGGCCTTGCCATTGTGCGCTCGCTGCTCGAAAACCATCATGGTTCAATCGTCTTGGAGAAGAGCGCCAAGGGAGCCTGTTTTGCGCTGCATTTTCAACATTTCGAGGGGCAATCCAGTGAACGCCATTCTCTATGAGCCAAATTATTCATCATGGCAGATCGCATAAGTATTGACCTATAACGCACCCCGGATCGGTGCTTACGCTTGTCCGGGATGCGATCCGTTTTTATAGCTGCCTCACCATTCTGTCGCTTCTTTAATGATGCTTTCAATCAGCTTGACGATTTTGCTGACAACCTGTTCAGACCCCTTGCTGCCAACTGGAATACGGTAGGTCAGATGGACATTTTTGGGATCACTCGTCAGCACATAGACGCTGATTGTAAACGGACATAAAACCACATTTTGCGGATTTTGTGCGGCCAGCTCGTGAGAGATTTTGGCGCTGCAGAATTCAACCGTTTCAGCATTGAGAAAAACATTCTTTTTAATGCCAAAAGCGGGGCCTGTGCGGTTTAGCATGGCGGCGGCGCCAAGCGTATGGGCGATGTTGATCCCTCTGCCGGTAATGACGTCTTTGAGGCCCAGATAAACTTCATCGAATTTGCCTTCGACAGTTTTACTGACATAAGGTCCGTCCTCCGCCAAAGCCGGTTTTTGCCCTTGGATCAGCAGGGTCAGGGCAAGGGACAGAACCAGAAAAAGGCCTGGGAAATTGTGTTTGAAATCCAACATGTGTTGTCATATTCCTTATTATAATCAATGATATAGTCGCATTCCCTCAGAGAGGGATAATCGCAATTCGATTGCATTTTTCTCCCAGTGTTGCCTGATTTTTGATTTGCAGCAAGAAAAACAATAACCTATCAGCGGAATAAAAATAAAAAAATACTTAAAATAAATATTTTATTTTTTGTGAACTTTGTGTAGTATCGCCAGCGGGAAGGTCAGAATAAGTATCAATCTAACTCAATTCGTGTTCGAACTGGTTTGTGCATAAGTGCGTCTTTTCTTGCTCGTATAAAAATAAAAATAACGATACAGAGGTTGAATATATCTATTCGTACCTTTCCTCGATTAATAGGGAAGGGAAGTTTTTTATGCCTGCACGAGTTTTAATGAAAAGTTTGTTCGCTTTGTTGCTGGTTGTTGGCTTGTCCAGTGGCCTTGCCGCGATGTCAAATGATATAAAAGAAGGGGGCTTGGTCGAAAAGATCGCAGCCAAAACGGCGGCCCCAGTCCAAAAAAAATCTCCAGCCAAAACGATCGTTGCTGCGACGACAGCAGAGACAAAAAGCTTGGGAGCCGAGAAAAAAGGCGTCAGTAAAGAGCGCCCTTTTTACCCCTCTTACATGACGGTCAAGGTTGAAAATCATAAAAAAATCACACCAGAAAGCTGGACAGACCCCAAGGTGTGCGCCCAGTGTCATCCCCGCCAATATCGCGGCTGGAACGGTTCCATGCATTCCAATGCTTTTAAGGACCCGATTTTTCAGGCGCTCTGGGCCATGGCTGAAAAGCAGACCGGTGGTAAAATGCGCAATCATTGCGGGGGCTGTCATTCGCCAACCGGTACGGCTTTAGGCACGATTAAATTTGATCCAAAAATGGGAAAGCACGGTGGATTTACAGCCGATCCGATTTCGGAACAAGGCATTTCATGTGATGTCTGCCATACGATTTCAGGGTCTAATATTGGTGAAACCGCTGTCCTTGAGCATGGCAACACTTCGATCATTCTCTCGCCTGGCAAGGTCAAGCGCTCGTCTTTGAAAAATGCCAAGTCGCCCTTTCATGAGACGAAATATTCCGAGCATCATGCGAGTTCACGCTTTTGTGGCAATTGTCATAACATCTTCCACCCCTATAATAATTTCCCGGTGGAACGCACCTATGATGAGTGGAAATATTCAATCTATTCCCAGAACAATATCCAGTGCATGGACTGCCATATGGTGCCGGTGGAAACAGCCATTCGGGTTGCCGATCAACTCAAACCCCCGCAAGACCTGGATAAAACAACCATTAGCGGCTTTGCCGGTGTGATGGGACCCTATCGAAAAGTTGTGCATGATCATGCCTTTGTCGGCGGCAATGCCGTGGTGACAGCGGCTCTTTCGGGCAAGAAAAACTACAATCATGACCAGGCCATCAAGCGATTGCAAACGGTGGCTTCGTTGAAATTCTACCTCATTCAGAAAAAGGGACGGCTTTACAAGCTTAAGGTCAAGGTGACCAATGATCGAGCCGGGCACCATTTGCCAACCTCGCTTACCGAGGTGCGCCAGATCTGGCTGGAAGTCGTGGCCACTGACGACAAGGGCGTTGAGCTGATGCGCTCGGGCACCATGAAAAAGGATCGCAGCCTGCCTGCCGACACAGTTATATTCAATGCCCATGCTGTCGATAAAAACGGCAAGGCAACGGCTCTGCCATGGGAGATCACGCGCTTTACGCAAGTCAATACGATCCCGCCAAAGGGCTATAAATATGGCAAATATGCTTTCAATATACCTGTGGGTGCCAAGTCGGTGACCGTGACGGCAAAGCTGCATTATCGCTCCTTCTCGCAAGCGTTTGCTGATCTGCTGCTGGGCGAAGGGAAGCTTGAAGTTCCTTCAGTTGAAATGCGTAGTATCACCACAACCTATCAGGTCAAGGATGCGAAGCTGGTGGTCAGCAGTAATGAGCCGAAGCATTAAAAAAAAGTTAGTGCTTTGACCCGGATATTTGATGGCGTCAGAGCACGAGAAGGGAAACAATTATGAAATCGTTCAAGAACAGCGTTTCGCATAAAACCTTGTGGGTGGCCGCTTTGCTGGCTTTTGCTTTGGTAAGCCTCACGGGCAGTGCGACATTGGTGGCCAAAAAACAGGAAACCACCATTGGCAAGGAAGCGCCGACCATGTCCTGGTCACCAGAAATCATAAAAAGAATAAGGTCAGGAGATCCACAAAAGGGCGAGGCCATGGCCAAGAAGCTGAAATGCCAGAAATGCCATGGTGCAACTGGTATTTCAGATGAAAATGATACGCCAAATATTGCAGGCCTGAGCCGTGCCTACGCCTTCAAGCAGTTGTTTGACTATAAATATGGCCGCCGCAAGGACAAGATCATGCGTCGGCGCTGCGAGAAGGTGACCGATCAGGATCTGGCCGATATGGCCGCCTGGTATGAAACACTGAAAATGGAACCGATGATGGGGATTGCTGCCAGTAAAACAGTGCCGGTGCTGGTCAATAAAGGCGATATGAAGCGTCTGCTGTTGCCCTGTGAGACCTGCCATAATGCCAAAGGCACAGGGCGCGGTCAGCTGGTGCCCTCAATTGGCGGACAAAAACGTGAGCATTTCATTGATACAATGACGGCCTACAAAGAGGCGGACCGCAAAAATGATGATTATGGCGTCATGCGCTTCATCGCCGAACGCCTGAGTGATGATGAAATCGAGGAGTTGGCGCTTTATTACGGCTCCAAACCGATTGTGGAAGAGGAGTAGGGTTGGTTCGACACTTAGCCTGAAAACTTGCTTCGCAATCGGGCTGCCGCCCAAACCGCTTGGGAGAAAACCTCCCAAAGCCTCCTTTTTTTATCATCAAATTGTAAAAAAGAAGGGGTTCGGGGAACACTTTCCCCGAATGGGTATGGGCGATAGCCCATTCGCGTAGCGAGTTTTGGGGGTAACTTAGTGCTCTTGTGAAGCGCTCAAATATAGCAATTGCGCGTAAGGCCCACAGGATTTATCCTTGCGGATCATGACAGGTCAATCTCATATTATAGACGATGCCGGAGCCTATGAAACCGTCAGGCTCAAAATGGTTGGCGAGGCTTTGCTGGTGGTTGAGTTTGGCGCGCAGCTCAGCCCTTTGGTGCTTGGCGCGGCGCGGGCTTTTGATCACTTACTCCAGAATGAAAAAATACCTGGCTTGCAAGAGAGCGCGCCAACCGGCAATGCCGTCGCCCTTGTTTTCGATCCGCTTCACACGCCGCCAGAACTGTTTCGCCAGCAGATCCGCGCGCTTGTCGAACAAGCAGACTGGTTCGAGCGCGGTTCGCTCTTGCCGTCTGCCTGCTGGCATTTGCCCATATGTTATGGGGGGGATTGCGGGCCAGACCTTGCGCCTTTGGCCGATCAGTTATGCCTGAGCGAAAACGACGTTATTGCCGCTCACCTTGAAACGATGCAGCGCGTTTTGATGATTGGTTTTGCGCCGGGGTTTCTTTATACGGGCCGTCTATCCGAGATGTTCAACCTGCCTCGCCTGCCAGATATCAAACCATGCGTACCCGCTGGGTCGGTGTCGGTGGCGCTGGGCCAGAGCGTCATTTCTTCGACCGCGCACCCCACCGGCTGGCGGGTCATTGGCCGCACGCCGTTTCGCAATTTTGATCCAGCGCGAGAACCGGCCATTATTATTAATGCAGGCGATGAGATCCGTTTTGTTCAAATTGATCAGAGTGCTTATGAGGATTTGCGCAATCGAGATCGCCATGGGCTTTGGCAGCTGGAAAAGGGGAAGCCACATGCGCACGCTTGAGGTTCTTTCCATCGGCCCTTATGTCAGCGTACAAGATGAGGGGCGACCTGGCCATTTGCGCCATGGCGTTTCTTCGGGCGGGGCGATTGACCCGCTGGCCCTTGAAGCCGGACGTTTGCTGGTGAGCAATGAGCACGAGTGCGCCGCTTTTGAGATGCTGGCGCTTGGCGGGCGCTGGCGGGCAGGGGATGAGCCTTTGCTCATGGCCCTTACGGGCGCGCATTTTCCCGCTCATATTGAGGGACGTCCGCTTGAGCCTTTATGCAGTTTTTGGTTGCGACCTGGTGAGATTCTGGACATTGGCGTGGCGCGCATTGGCAATTATGGCTATCTGTCCATTGCAGGTGGCATTGATGTGCCGCTGGTGCTGGGATCGAGATCGACGCATATTCGCGGTGGTTTTGGCGGCTATCAAGGGCGGCTTTTGCAAGCGGGGGATCGCTTGTCAATCGGTGCGGCGTCTGGTGCGGGCAAGGCTTGCCGTTTGTTGTTACAACAAGAATCGGCGATTGTAGAGGTGCGCATTTTATGGTCGGCGCAGGCAGCCTTGCTGGAAAAGGGCGAGCGTCAGCGTTTTCTCGACACCCCCTTTGAAATAACTCATGAACGTGATCGCATGGGCGTGCGCCTCAAATCTAACAGCGATCCAATTCGCTTGCGCAATGGTCTAAACGCTCTGTCGGGAATTGTCGCGATGGGTGATATTCAGGTGCCAGGCAACGGCCAGCCCATCATATTGCTCAATGATCGACAACCCACAGGCGGTTACCCCCGTATCGCCACGATTATTGGCGCAGACTTGATCTGCTTTGCTCAATTGCCGGCAGGTTCCAGGGTGAAGTTTAAAGCGGTTGACGAGCAAGTGGCTGTGAGCGCATTACAAAAAATGAAAGAAGAAGCAGGCAGTATGGCCACCAGACTTGAACCTGTTGCAAGAGAGCCGCTATCGACACACCAGCTCTTGTCGCAAAACCTGATCAGCGGCGTGGTGAGTCCAAAACGCTAAAGGTATACTCAAATCACTTGAAAACCCGAAAATTTCCGAGTGATGTTTTTTTGCCTGAACCAGCATGTAAATCGCAGGACTAGCTAGCTAATTCAAGATTTTCATGTTGGTTCAGGCGGAAAAAAAGCCTCGTAAAATCCGGGTTTTCGGGTGGTTTGAGTATAGATGCTTTAAAATTGAAAAAAAGGGTGGGTTTGAGAGGTCTCCTGCCAGGGCCATTTAATTCTCAGGCAACTCGCTTCGCGAATGGGCTATCGCCCACACCCATTCGGGGAAAGCCTCCCCGAACCCCTGCTTTTTTACTTTCAAATAGAAAAACGGGTGGTTTGGAGGGTATCCCTCCAACGGGGTTCGGGGCTCAAATAGCGTAGCGGTAGCGAATGTCACGAAAGGAATTTTCGAATGAAAAGTATTGACCTTAATGCTGATCTTGGCGAGGGGTTTGGGGTGTGGCGCATGGGTGATGATGAGGCTATGATGTCGATTGTCAGCAGCGCCAATATTGCTTGCGGATTTCATGCCGGTGATCCGTTGGTGATGAGCCGCACGGTTGAGCTTGCCCTTTCTCATAATGTCGCCATCGGCGCGCATCCCGGCTATGATGACCTGCGCGGTTTTGGCCGTACACCCCAGCCTTGGGTCGCGCCAAACCAACTGGCGGCAGATCTGCAATATCAAATCGGGGCTTTGCGGGCCATCGCAAGGGCCAATGGCACAAAGGTGCGCTATATCAAGCTGCATGGCGCTCTGGCTAATCTTGCCAGCACGACAGACCTTTGGGCAAAAATCTGCGTCGAGGCTATTGTCGGAACGGCTCCCTCGCTTCCCCTGTTGGTCATGGGCGATTGTCATATGGAACAACAGGCACAGCGCCTTGGCCTCCCAACTTTCAGCGAGTTTTATGCTGACCGGGCCTATGATAATGAGGGGCAATTGCTGCCCCGCAATCAACAAGGGGCTGTTATTCTGGACCCGAATATCGCTGCTGATCGGGTGCTCAGGCTGCTGGAAACCGGCGTGGTCAGCACTGCACACGGCGCTGAATTACAGATGAAGCCGCACTCCATCTGCGTGCATGGCGATCACCCCACAGCTGTTCAAATGGCCCAGACCATACGTGACCGTCTGGAAAAAGCTGGGGTAAAAATCGAGAAATTTGCGCTCTAAAACCCCGTTTTTTTCGCCTGAGCCCTCTTTATCTTGCGCCAGAGAAGAGCGGTTTTAAAACAGGGGAAAATCCTATGACAGGTGTGGTGATTATCGGCACGCCGCGCGATTATGTAGACGGGCGGATGCTGCTTGAAAAGAAAAAAATCAGAACTCGGCGCAGGCGTCAGATCCAGAATTCAATTTGAAAACACTCCTAAAATAAAACACATCGACGTCCCATTGCAGACCAAAACATGATTGATAAGGCTTGTCTTAATCGTTATGGTTAAGAAAGTCTTAAGACCGGTGCGCTGGGCAGTGCTCATTTTTTGCATGGACCGGCGGGTTTTGTGGAGTGGTGTTTTATGCTGAAAATTGTTGGCCGGATCGGACGGCTGTTTGTTTTCTTTTCAACCATCTGGTTCATCATGGCAACGCCCTTGCTGGCAGATGATGGTTTTGCTGCCGGGTATCATGAACCGGGACCAGAACACAGCGGGAGCGATGAGGAAGAGGCCCGTATGTGGATGGGCAAGAGGGCCTGAATTCTTGAAATATAACAGCTGACGTCGCGGTAGGAGTAGCCCCTTGTGTTTTGCAAGGTGAGCCCAATATTATGGAGCAGAGTGCGTGTTCTGGCAATTTATTGGAGGAGATGACGATGAGCTTTGAAGACCTGCAGGCCGAAATAAGCCTGCTGTTGACGCAAATGGAAAACCAGCCTGAAGACCCCCATGAGCTGCATGAGCTGGTGCGTGAAAAAATTAACGAGATGCGTGCTTTTGGCCTGCCCATTCCCGAAAATCTCCTCAAATTTGAAAAAGAGCTGGGAGCGAGTTTCCTGTCGGACGATGAGGACGCAAATGAGGGTCGCTCAAAGGACGAGGGTTAGAGCATTTCAGGTTTGATCTGCATCATTCTGACTGGAATTTGTGCCGATGGCCTGTTGCGCGAAAATTTTCATTAACCATGGTTCGTGCAATGCGAGCTGTCAATTTCCGTTGTTCAATCTTCATTAAGCCGTAACAGCGATACTGCTCTTGTAGACATTGTGAATTGGATTGGAATTGTGGTTCCTTCCTTTCATGTTGGTGAGAGGTCAAGGGTTTGGACCGATTGGTCGAACTCTTAAGGGGTAGTGTGTTGTGCGTCAGTTTTTTTCCGTGTTCACGGCTGCTCAAGCCAATAAGTCCTCAAAAAATAAGGATGATCAGTCCGTTGGCGCTGCTCTTGGCGGCAGCGATCCCTTTTCGCAGATCGCTGCTTTGAGGAGCGAACTGGTGACGCTGCATCGGCGTACTGGAGAAGTCGAGCAATGTTCCGCTTCCAACGACGAATTTACCAGCCTTGGTGCCGATGAGCTGCTGGGGCAGGCCTTTATGGATCGTCTGCATATTGCTGATCGACCGGCTTGCCTTGGTGCCTTTAGCAAAGCTTTTCATAATAATGAGCGGGTGCGGGTTGAAGTGCGTTTGCGCTGCCCCTCGCTTGACGCCATCGCTGACGGTTTTTGTTGGGTCGAGATGATGTGTCGTGCGTTTGAAGCGCCAGCAGATGAAGAGCGCAAAGTGCTTTGCATCAGCCGTGATATTTCCCATTGGAAAGAGCGTGAACAAGATTTGATCGAGGCGCAGCAAAGCGCCCTGGAACTTGCCGAACGTCGATTGCGTTTTCTGGACAAAATGAGCCATGAATTGCGCACACCCCTCAACGCCATTATTGGCTTTTCAGAAATGATGAAACTGCCCGGACTTGCCACGCAAAACGAACAGCAGGTAACGCAATATGCGGGCATTATTCATGATAGCGGCAGGCATTTGCTGGGGGTGGTGGATGAAATATTTGAATTTTCCCAATTTGAGGCTGGAAATTATGAGCCCACGGCAGAAATATTCCGTGTTGGCGTTCTGGTGGCATCCAGTGTGGAATTTGTTCAGTCGGCAGTGCAGAAAAAGGCCGTGCGTCTGGTCGTTGGCGATTATAACGAAGCCTTGGAAATCAATGCCGACCAACGCTTGTGTCGGCTGGCTCTTGTGGAGCTTCTATCTGCCCAGCTTCGGCATGTCGATGCCGGGGGCAAAATAGAGCTCTCTATTGCGTTGGACAAACTGGATCAACAGACGGACTGGCTTGAGTTCAGGACAAGTGGGCAGGTTGGTGATGCTAAAGGCCAACCAGATGTGTTGCGGGCGGGCGGGCAGTTGCAAAATTGCGTTGATCTGCTTGGCGGAAATTTTACGCGCCAAGTTGGTCAGGCAGATGAGGTAAGTCTCACGATCAACCTTCCCCAAGGTCAAATCCACCAGAATTCTGAAAAATCAGACCGGGCGAAGAATATTATTGTGCTCGACAAGAACTCAAAAGACCAGCTCAAGTCTTTTCATAAAATGGCCTGAGAGGTCATAAAAGGCCCTAAGCTAAGAGGCCTTAAGCTAAAGGCAAGAGGGCGAGATCGCGCTCTCAATTTGATGAAATACAGGGACGAACGGGTAAGATGGAACCACAACAGGCACGCATGGCTTTTGCAGGTTTTTTGACGCTTTGTGCCCTTATTATATTCAATGCTTTGTTTCTTCAAAAAGATGCAGGGTTTGCTGTTGGGGCTGTGCCGGGTAGCCAAGTGTCCTGGTCTGCGAATGAGGCTGCGCAGGGAGAGCAGAGGGGCGCGCCGGGGCAAAGAGAGACCCGTGCAGTCAATTTTGAAGAGAACAAACGCATTGGTCTTTTGCGTGCTCTGCGGCGCGAATTGTCTGCCCAGAACTATTTTCCTGGCCGCCCGGTGAGCGGCACCGTGGATGCGATGACCATGGGGGCCATCATGGCCTTTGAATATGATCACGAGTTGCCGGTCACTGGCAAGCCGTCGAACGAGCTATTGAAGAATATTCTGTTTGGAGGGGCTGGAGGAGAAGGGCGTTCGGAAAAACCATCCTATAAGCGTGCACATCCATCCAGACTGATTGCTGAAATTCAGGGGACTTTGTCGGCGCTTGGGTTGTATGAAGGCAAGATTGATGGTGTGCTGCGCGAGGCGGCTCAACAGGCTGTGAGGCGTTTTGAGAGTGAGCGCAGCCTGCCGGTGAGCGGTCGGGTTTCAGGCTTGTTAGTCCAGGAATTGATGCGCGCCACTGGCGTGGAGTTTTCAGCCTTGCAATAGGTTTATATGTTCAACAGGCCAGCGGTAATACCAACCGCCCTTTATCATAACCCATTCATAGCCTCCATTAATGAGGGGCTCTGCCCCTGCGACCCCGCCAAAGGACCAGTCCTTTGGAAACCTGTCTGTTTGGAATAATTGATAATAATTATGGTTTCCAAAGGCTTGCCTTTGGTGCCTGCTGCAAAAGCAGCCTGCCCGGCGAGGGCAAGCGGCATGGCCGCTTTTGATGTCGCGCAATAGGTTAATATAGAAGGCGCTCGGTATAATATCGGGATTTTAACAACAAGTTGCTTGCGGCAAGGTGGATAAACCTGCCAACAATAGCCCCATGAGATTGAAAACAGAAATCTGGGTGAAAGCCTATTTGCGCTACGCCATGAGCGAAGGCATTGCAGGCTATGTCGCCACCAGCGGCGACGATTTTGCCGGGGCAATCTATATTCATATTGATGACCTTGACGGTTCGCACTATCTGTTTGGGCCAGCCCCGGCAGGTCTTGCGCAAAGCAGCGATGAGCGCCACTGGGTCTCTTGTTTTCCAGAAGCGCCTGTGACCAAAGAACAGGCCGACACCTACCTTTTACAGCAAAAAAAATATGATCCAGACTTATGGATTGTGGAACTTGAAGACAAGCAGGGGCGGCATTTCCTTGGCGACTTTCTCGTGGAATAATAAGAAGAGAACGCTTTTGTCCTCTAAGATTATGTGCCTTCTATAAAACATTTCCCAAATAAAAAAAGCATTCAGATTTCGTTCAGACTGCATTCATTATAAGTTTGTTAAGAAGCTATAGAGCTTAATGGAAAAAAGAATAAAGTGTAGCTGAACCCAAAGAATAAAGGGCCGTCAAGCAAGTGTGAAAACTTTGCAATCGGTTCCGTGGAGAGAAAAAATGGCCAAGATTATTCAGTTTCCCGCCCGTAAGGCAAACAATGACGAAGATAGTGTTACAACTCTGGCAGGTGCGACTGCGGAAATCATAATTTTTCCTGGCATCAGATTTGAACACCATGGTATTAGCTTCGCTATTGCCAAATAAGCGAACCAGATCGCGAATAAGAGCAAGGCGTGTGCGGGATTTGTTTCTCAGTATATCATGAGAAGACAGAGCTATTTCAAAGGCTTGTCTTCTCTTGAGCAATGATCGGTTAAGGTTGGTTGTAGGCCAGCTTTTGGATTGGTGCCACTGCTTTTCGTGTGTTCTGGTTCTGCATAAAAGATCATTTCATGTTCATATGAAATGATCACCCCTCGTATTTTCAGTTTCCCTGCGGGCTATTGTCAGGTGAATAAAGGGGGACATCGTGTCGGTCATCGTCTTTGTGCGTATTATTATGCCGGGAGGTTGATTGCCATATGCTATCATACCGCAAAATTTCGTCCGCACTCTGTGCAGTGTGCGTCCTTTCAGGACTGGCTGCCTGTTCGGATCGAGGTGATCTTGGGCGCTCTTCCCCCTCCTTGATTTCAAAAACCTATATGGGGGGGCTCAACAAAGCCCGGCAATGGCTTGGAGAAGAAGAAGACTATGATCTTCCCCTGACAGCTGCTGAAGATGCTTTGCGCAAGCGTGCTCGTGATATGGAAACCATCCGATATGTCAGTGTGGCTACGCGTGTCGCAAAAACCTATACGGGTGATGGCTATTCCCATGTTTCCACCCTCACGCAAGAGCTGCATGTGGATCGACAACGATTTATCGACTTCATTGCGGCGGCGCGAAAAGTCATGCAGATTGATGAAGCTAGAAATCGCCGCTTAAAAGGCCTTGATGCCTTGACCGCGCGTCGCCAAATGAGCATCTCGTTAAAGCGTCGCGGGCTCAATGATCGGTTGATCCGTAATGGTGTGCGGACCATGCGTGCGCGCGCCAGAGCTTATAAAAAACTGTTGCGGCAATTGCCAGTGGAATGGCCGCAAGTCCCGCTCGCTGAGCTGCAGGATGTCTATGAGGATTTTCATGAAGATGTTGTGCGTTTTCATGGAGAGATTGACCAGCGTGCTCACAACAGGCTAGAGCATCTCAAAGGCCAAAAGCTCAGCTCTGCCTATAAAAAATAGCAAAGCCTGTTCGGCCCCTACTTTCTGTCAACCAAAGCTTGTTGGGCAAAGGAGATGGGTTTGCAATAGGCCTTGGCCAGCTGTGTTGAAACTTCATCGTTAAAGGCGGGAGTGAGCAAGGGCGCACGGATGACGATAATGCCGGTCTTTGACGGGGCTGAAATCGTGATATCGCGCAGGGCATTCGTGCCACTTTGCGAAATACTCTGTTCTTCCTGCTTGTCATTATCGATGGTTTTATCATTCACAACCAGCAGATTGACCGCATTGCTTTGCACATCACGACCCGAGATCAGATAATAGTTTTCACCGTAACGGTTATAGAGGGCAATGGACCACAGGTCGTTGGGCAGGGGAGAGCGTAATTGCAAGGGGCCATCGGTCAGGTCATAGCGGCAGGTGGCATAGAGGACGTCGGGGGCCATAAAGGCAAAAGGGCGATTAGGGCTTGAGGCATTTGGTAAAATAGCCAGTTCATTGACTTTAGAGGAGGTTTCAAGACGGCCCCAGGCATCTCCTTTGGAAACATAAGGCATGGTCAAAATGATGCAGATATGGATCACAGCCCCAAAAACGACAAGGGTGATCAGTCTGAATATGAGACGGGAAATGGAAAAATTTAGTGGCAATCCTGCCTCCTGATGATTGGCAGATTCTGTTCAATGGAATCGCTGCGTTGCGCATCTTTGGTGGCATGAATACCATAAAGCCGCAGCATCAGCACCAGCTGTTGTCCGCCTGCTAATTCAATCCAGTTGCCAGGCCGGACTGTTCGCGCAAGGTTGATTTTATAATTACCATTATTCTCTCGCAATAATGTGCCGCTATTTATGGAAGAGCGCTGGCTCTTGTTACTGATGGACGTGCCATCATGCTTATAAAGCGCAAGGGACCACCAGTCCGTGTCAAGCGGTTTTCCCGCAAGGATATAGTCACAATCAGCGGCAAGCTCTTCACCATCGCTATCGGTGATCGCGGTAAAATAAAGTGCGCTGCTGGAGGTGATGGGCAGGCGCCCCCCTCTTGACATATGAGCCAGCGTGTAGGGATCTGCTCCGACATTTCCATCTTGCGTCCATAGATGCCAGGAACCGGAATAGGTTGTTGTCAGGGGAGAGCCTTTTTCAATCATGTACCAGGCTGACATCAGGCCAATGGCAATGCCTCCGGCAATAAACATTATGATGCGGCCTGTAAAAGCCAGCAAAGCCGCATGGCGATAGCGGCGGACAATGTTTGCAAAATATACGATCCGACTCTTCATTGCAGATATTGATTGCCTGTTCTGTTGGCTTTTTGCTGTTTATGCGTGTTGCCAGTCTATTCTAATAAGCGGGCTATTCTAATAAGCGGGCTATTTTAAAAAGAGGGGTTTGGGCCTCGTCCTCAACTCGCTTGTGTTAGCGCTCGTTGTATTTCAAGTTTATGGCTGGGTGTTGAGCGGCTGCAGAGACGCTCTGTTGCGGTTTTTCGATGCGATCAGCGGTTTGGCATTTTTCATCATCTTGGTAATCCGATCAAGCACGGCTTTTGTTTTCTTGGGCAATCCCCTGACGGCGCCGATTTGACTGGACAGGTTGGGGTTGGCTCTGCGCTGCGCTTTCATGCGACGCACATTGGCAATTTGCTGAGGATGTATGCGTAGTCCCGGAAGCTTTGGAATATCTGGATTGAGATGGGCGCGCGACATATATTCGTGCCAGGCGATTGCTGGCAGTGAGCCGCCGGTGACACGATTGGTTTTGCGCCGAAAATCATCATTTCCAAACCATACACCGGTGACATATTTGCCGGTAAAGCCCATAAACCAAGCGTCTGAAAAGCTGGACGTTGTACCGGTTTTGCCCGCCGCTGCCGTAAAGTTGAGCCCGGCTCTTCGCGCTGTGCCGCCCGGCAGCACAACGCGTCCCATCATGGAAACAAGGTTGGCGACATCTTTATATTTGAAAATGCGCTTGGGTGGTTCGGCATCTTTGTCGCGAGAATAGATCAAATTACCCGATGAGTCCCTGACTTCGGTAACGCCGTAAGCTTTTGCCCGCAAGCCGCCATTGGCAAAGCTCGCATAGCCTGATGTGTGGTTGAGAACAGTCACCGCCTGATCCCCAAGGGCCATGGAGCAGGTGGGTTTTAGATGGTGCTTGATGCCGGCCTTTACCAGGTTGGCGATGACTTTTTTGCGTCCATACTTGTTGGAGATCCGCACGGCGACTGTATTGATTGACTTTTGCAGGGCAAAATAAAGCGGGATCCAGCCGCGATAGCGTCCCCCATAGTTTTTAGGCGACCAACGGCGACAGAAAACGGGGCCGTCAAGTATTTTGGAATTTGGCTTCATGCCGCCCTGAATGGCAGTGAGGTAGACATAGGGCTTGATGGAAGAACCGGGCTGGCGCAGGGATTGCGTGGCGCGGTTAAATTGCGACTTTCCATAATTGATGCCACCAACAATTGTGCGTACGGCACCATCAAGCTCTAGTGAAACCATGGCCCCGGAGCTGACGCGTTTCGCTTTGCCGAATTTTCGCACGATGTTTTTGATAATTTCTTCGCCTGTGCGTTGCAGGTTGACATCTACTGTGGTCTTGACCTTGAGCACATAAATGTTTTTGCCTTTCATCAGCCGTTTGACTTCGCCAAAGGCCCAGTCAAGAAAATAGTCTGGTGTATATTGCTCTTCACGGACCTTGGCCTGGGCGGGCTTCAGGCGGGCACCATGTACCTGTCCCTCGGTCATGAAACCGGCCTGTACCAGATTGGTCAAGACTTCAGCTGTACGCCTTTTGGAAAGACCAGGATTATTGCTTGGCGCATATTTTGTCGGGGCCTTGAACAGGCCAGCCATCAAAGCAGCTTCGGCCAGTGTCACATCGCGTATGGATTTACCGAAATAATATTGTGCCGCCGCCTCGACGCCAAAGGTGCCGCCGCCCATATAGGCTCGGTCGAAATACATTTTAAGGATGTCATCCTTGGTCAAGTTGGTTTCCAGCCACATGGCCAGAAAAGCCTCCTTGATTTTGCGATCAAGGGTCTGTTCGGAGGACAAAAACAGGTTTTTGGCGAGCTGCTGGGTGATAGAACTACCGCCCTGGGTGGAACTGGAGGTGATATTGTTGACGAGGGCGCGCAGTGTACCAAAAAGATCAATGCCGAAATGCTGGTAAAAGCGACGATCTTCTGTCGCCAGAGTGGCTTTGACCATATAATCGGGAATTTCAGAAAGTGGCACGGCATCTGAATGCAAAATACCACGCTTGCCGATTTCATTGCCATAGCGATCCAGGAAAGTCACTGAATATTGCCCCGTCGTACGCCATGTTTCGTTGATGGCCTCAAAGGCAGGCAGGGCAAAGACCAGCAGCACCATGAAACCGACGGTTCCAAGGGTCATGCCTTCAGAGAGCAGCTCGGATGAAAATTTGCCAACGCCAGAGACATTAAAACGCGAAAAAAACGTAGAATAGTTGCTCCAGCCGTTTTTGATCGCCGACCAGACTCTTTCGGGCATCTGCCCAATGCGTTCATCAAGCCACATCCAGTCTATCAAGTCAGGTCCCCAAAATAAGTTAAGTTTCCAATATGTGCTGAACCACCCGTTTCAATCCAGATGGTCCAACCCTGCACCTACCTGTAGGGCGGTAAGCGAATTTGTTCAATCAGTCAAGAAAGTGCTGCTTGTGCACAGTTCACCTCAATGCGAACAATGCAAGGAGACCTCTTGACAATAAATCCAGACCGTCATCTAAGGCAAGGGTAATATAGGAGTTTGTAATGGCGGAATTAAGAGCAAAATTCTGGGACAACCTACCGCTTGATGATCTCACTCAAAAGGAGTGGGAGGCCCTGTGCGATGGCTGCGGTCTGTGTTGTCTTGTCAAGCTGGAGGATGAGGACACCGGCCATATCTATTTTAGCAAGCTCACATGCGCCTTGCTTGATAGTCATGCATGTCATTGTTCTGAATATGAAAACAGATACAAGGAAATGGCGGATTGCCGCGCCATCACACCGCAATCCCTGCGCCAGATCGAATGGTTACCCCCGAGCTGCGCCTATCGTTTGCGCGAACAGGGCAAACCGCTGTTCTCCTGGCACTATCTGATTTCGGGCAGCAAGGAGAGTGTCCATGAGGCCGGTATTTCCACACGCGGCTGGACAATAAGCGAAAAAGGCATCCCTGTTGAGGATTATGAAGACTATCTTGTTGCTGAGCCATTTGCTCAAAATAGGAATAAAAGCAACAAATAGGAAAATAGTCCTTGACATCGTCACGCTGTTTCAGTAGGTTCATGTTAGATCAACAAATGTGGGTGAGGGATTTGAGCCTTGCCGGTGAAGCGTGAGCTATACCTGATTAAAACAATCTCATAAAATTCAGGTTTTCAAAGGACGAACGCTCCAATAGCGAAGTGGTAGCGCAGATATAAAATTCTGGTTCCCAAGCTCTGCTTGGGAACCCATGGCACGGACGCTCTGCGTCCCGAAAACGAGCATGGAATGGCCTGAACCGCGACGCAGAGCATCTTTAACATGCATTCCCAAGCTGGAGCTTGGGAACGAGAAGGAAATCAGGTTTCCAAAGGACTAGTCCTTTGGTGGGGGTGCGGGGGCAAAGCCCCTGCATGAAAGCGGTCGTCAGAGCTCTGGAGATGTGAACCACAATTGACCAAAAAATCAAAAGCAGCCAGCCGGGATCCCGTTTCCCGGCTTTTTTTTATGGTGGACAGGCACATTACTTTGCTGGAGCGGCATTTTCGCGAGCGGGGTGATGATTTTTCGCAAGCTGACAGTGAGAAGGAGACGAAGGCCATGATGGGCTTGACCGGTCTACTTGAAAAACTACGAAAAATGCGCGAGAGCGACAGCACAAAAGGGGCTGAAACGGATGAGGCGGAGCGCATATGCCGCGATCTTGCGGATCGCATTGAGCGATTGCAAAAACAGGAAAAGCATCGCTCAAAAAAAGCTTGATGCCAAAGCCAAAAGTGCTCTTTTT
>JAKIUO010000226.1 GCA_021647535.1 Hyphomicrobiaceae bacterium | reverse complement strand
AGGTTTTATAGTTGATATCGATACCGACCATTTCGCCGCGCCGATCCAGTATATAGCTTGACGCCGGGCGAAACTGCATACCCCATGCCGAAATACTGTCGACCACACCATCAAACACCAAGGGGCGGTTCATCAACGACATGGTGCTGATGACATAGCAACGCGACCGCTGATGACGTCGGTCGGCGGCACTGCCAATGCGCAAAAACGGTATTTTATTGCGCAGATCGCTAGCAAACAGCTGAGAAAAAAATGCCATTTTAGATGTCCCTGTCGTTTTAGATGTTCCCGTCACTTTTGTTCATCTTCTCACTGGACGCGCCATAAGCATTCACCAGCCTGTCGCGTAATGCATTAAAAGCTTCATGCTGCGTTCCCGCTGTACGACCAGCCTTTGAAACCCTCACCGGTCGCGCAACCGCACCAGCGTTCGGCCCATTTGCTTCCCCAACAGCAACACGCGCTGGCACCTCATCTGTGATGGCCTTGTCAATCTTGTTCATCATACGCTCGAATTCAGCATCCAGAATGGTTTCATCGGGCACGCCCAGTCTGATGATTTCTTCCGTCAGCTCCTCAATGCTGCCTGACGAACGGTCAAGTGCGCTGGCCATTTCATCTATCCGGCCATTCAGAGCCATATCAATCTCACGCAGCTTCAAGGCCACCTCGTCATGCCCCTCCAGCGCCTTTGCCGTGCGCCCGAGATGATAGGACATCAAACTTTGATATTGCGCATTTTTCTCCATATGAGCCGACAGCTCACCGGCCATCGAACCTTGCTTTGACTGTTCATCCGTGAGCGCCGCCACCGTATGCGTCAAACGGTCAAGCACACGATTGGTGCGGTTGGAGGAGGTCAACGAATATTTGGCGACATTATACATCAGACGCAAATGGCGCGCATCAATACCGTTGCCTCCCTCTTGTCCAGCAGTGCCCCCGCCATCCGCATCATCAGTGATGTGCACCACACTCGAAAGCCAAGCTTCAAAACCCAGTTTCAGGCTGGATGCCGCCATGTTTTGAAAACGGCCGATCAGACCAAGCGCCAATGAGGTGATAAGGCCAAACAAAGAAGAACTAAAGCCGGTCGCCATACCTTGCAATGGCGTTTTGAGGTTGTTCATCAGTTTTTGAATGACTTCCGTGCCACCGCCACCAGAAAGATCCAGATCGCCAATGATCTTGCCCACTGACGCCAGTGTCACCATGAGGCCGACAAAAGTTCCGATCAGCCCCAGAAAGACCAACAGGCCTGTAATATAGGTCGCCAGTGATTTTTGGTCATCAAGCCTTGTGTCAATGCCATCGACCAGGGTTTGCATGGTGCCAGCCGATATTTTCAGATTTCCGGTGCGCGACATCTCATCGGAAATCAGAAAATAGGCCTGCCACATGATAATCGGCGGAGAAAAAACGATCGCCGGTTCCGAACAGCGCGCAAAACGCCAGAACGGGTCGGTTTCATCTTCATCCTGTCGCTTTGTATCATTGTATTTTTCCTGCAAGGCCTCAAATGCCGTGACCTCATTGGAAAGGTCAAACTGGTATTTGAAGGTGAGCGCCAGGCCAAACAGGAAGGTGGCAATAATGGTTGTGTTGAGGAAAATATTGGAATTGATCGCCGTGATCACAAAGTCACTCTGCCAAAGCGCCAGCGCAATCATGACCAATACCACAAATGTCATGCGGTAAAGCTGCTTTTGAATGTCTTTTTTCATTCCGGTATCCAAATACGTCCACGTCAAAATTTCTAAATTATAAACAACGCAGCATTATCAATGTTAACTCTATATGAAACAATCTCAATAAACAGTTAACAGGAACTCCTCAGAGAGTACCCAAGAAATACATGCCTTTAAGTATCTGTTTTCGGCATTTTTTATTTCAGGTAAATATTGACTTTGCCCGCATCCCCGACGCGCGAGGAATTGGCGACCTTGAGAGAAATTTTTCCCGCATTGATCCCCAGATTTATAAGCTGATTGCGCGTGGCCAAGGCACGATAATAGGCCATGCGCCGGGCTTCGCTGATCGAGCCTTTATCGCTGATATAAAAGGCTCTGATTTCATATTTGCTGCTCTTGTCGTAGATTTTCTCTTTAATATAATACTGCATATGGTCGCTGGCTTCGGGCGTTATTTTTATGCCGCCATTAAACAGAAGGGACAAAACCGCCGTTGAGGTTGCGACCTTGACCTTCTGCGGGTCTGTTGCTTTCTCGGTCCGCGCAATGGAAATCTGTTTGACTTCATCTATCTGGCGGGTACGAACCGCATGTTTTTCCTTGCCATCAATCTTGACATTCTGGGTGAGTTCTCTGGCCAGAGACGCCCGGTAAACACTGAGAGAGGCATCTGCATTGGCGCTTTTTTTGCTCTTTTCCTGCGCTTCTTTTTGCTGCGTGTCTTGCGCTTTGGCCAGCTGTTGCTGCTCTGCCTTATCTTTATCCTTCGCCTTATCTTTGTCTTTGCCTTGATCCAGAGCTTCTGCCTCGGCCTGCCTGCTCGATTGCGATTTTACCTGTGCCTCTGCGCTTTGCGCCTCTGCCGCATCAGCTTTGGCTAACGCTTCGTCAAGCGCCTTTTGCGCCTCTTCAACTCTTTGCGCACTGGCGGCCAGCTCCACACTGATATTCTTCGAGATCACAAAAATCACAATCCCCAGAATGATCAGCAAAAAGGTCACCACCATGACAATGGTCGAGAGCACATCGACAAAGCCCGGCCAGTGATTTTCCGTTTCTTCCGCGCGTCTTGCCATGGATTATCCTCTCAGCTTTTTGAGAATTTCATCTCGGGGACCATCCGCAACAATGCGGCCATTGTGCAGCCAGATGATGCGATTAACGAGCGCCAGCATCGGCGCGCGATGGGTGGCCACAATGAAGGTACGCGCGCCGATCCAGCCCTCCAGATTTTTGACAATGCGGCGCTCCAGATCATTGTCCATGGCCGCCGTTGGTTCATCGAGCAACAGCATTTTTGAAGGCCGCAACAAGGCGCGCGCCAACACCACACTGGCACGCTCCCCCCCCGACAGGCGTTCGCCGCGCGGACCGACCTGCAAGCCATAGCCGTGGGGATGCACCGAAGCGAAATCGGCAACCCCGGCAAGCTGCACCACGCGCTCAAAAGCCTGCTCGTCAATCTCGTCTAGGCCAAAACAGATATTGTCGCGGATCGAGCCCTCCATCAGCAGGTTTTCCTGCGCCATAAAGCTCATATGGCGGCGCAAGAAAGCGGGATCAAATTGCCGAATATCATGACCATCAAGCAACAAAGAGCCAGCGCTCGCCTCATAAAGGCGCGGCAGTAATTTCAACAACGTGCTCTTGCCACAGCCAATGCGGCCAATCAGACCGACGCGTTCGCCTGGTTCAATCGTGATATCAAGGTTGTCCAGCACATGAACACCATCGACCTCATAACGAAAGCCAAGCTTATGGCACTCGATACGCCCCTGGAAATCAGCCCGACGATTTTTTTGCAGATCGCCAGCGCGCTCTTGCGGGGCCGGCAAGATCTGTTCAACCACCCCCGGCAGGCGCAACATATGAAAGCCGCGCACGAACAGCGCCACCAGATTGCCCATAGGAGCCATGGCCCGCCCCACCAACAAGGAAGACGCCGCCAGCGCCCCCATGGTAATGCCGCCAGCACTCAATTCATAAACACCAATGATCAGTGTCAGCACAATCGTCACCTGAACGGTGATGATGGTGATATGTGAGGCCAAAGCGCTTTCATGGCGAGCCAGATAGCCAAGATAAGCGCCGCGATCCGTATTGTGCTCCCATTTGCCGAGCAGCTCGTTTTCCGACTGCAGGGCCTTGATCGTTTCGATTGAGCCTACAGTTTCGATCATCTGATTATTGCGCTTGAAGGAAAGGGTCGTGCTCATGGCATTGACCTCGCGCGCCCGTGCATAAGTGATGATATTGGCCGCCATGATAACAATAATGCCGAGCACTGGCGCAATAACCACCGCGCCCCCCATATAATAAAGCAGGCCCAGCATGAGAATAAAAAACGGTAGATCAATCATCAGCGCAATCAGCGCTTGCGGGATCAACCGGCAAAGCTGGTCGAATTCGGCAATCGCCCCCGAGAGACCACCCGCCATGCGTGGCATGTCCTTGAGCGGCAGACGCATCAAACGGCTATAAAACTGCCCTTGAACCTCATTGCTCACCGAGGTGGCGATGGCTTCAACCAGGCTCGTTTTGGCCACCCGTAACCCCAGATCAACGGCCAGCGCCACCACCACCCCAATGGCCAGCGCCACGGGGGCGAAGCTGATATGCAGCAGGAAGGCCAGCCGTTGCCCTTCGATTTGGCCGATCATTTCGGGAAAGGAAAGCTTTAGCCCCAGCGCCAGAAAGCGATAGGAGGCGAGGGCTATGAGCAGGCTCAGAACGG
>JAKIUO010000225.1 GCA_021647535.1 Hyphomicrobiaceae bacterium | reverse complement strand
AACTGCTGGGACAAAGCCACAAAGGCCGTCTCAAGGACCTGCTGGTGAGCTTGAAAACCGGCCTGTTCCAAAGACCAGAACGCGATCACAAACGACAAGCAGAACGACAGGATGCACAACCTATGATATCAATATAGAAAAATACATGCTAATGAAAGTAATGTACCGGACACCAGTGCGCGAAGGCGGGAATGACGTAGTGTGTGGCACTAACTTAGCGTGGTCCCCCTTGGCTATCTGTCAAGACGCGCGCCTGCCAAATCGGCTCGGTTCGGCGAGGGCAAGGTTGCGAAGCCGCCTTTTAGGTGAGCACGCCCTTGATAATGTCCACCAGTTTTTGCCGCTGCCCCTCATCATAGGGTTCCGCCGGGCTGTGGCCCCAGACCGGGCCGGGCCAAGCTGGGTCGTCGTCGTGGCGGGCGATGATGTGGATGTGCAGCTGCTCGACGATATTGCCAAGGGCACCGACATTGAGTTTTTGCGGGGCGAACAGTTTGATCATGGCGGCTGATACGAGGCGGATTTCGCGCATAAATATGAGGCTGTCGGCTTCCGATAGGTCGATGATTTCTCTCATGTTCTGGGCCTGCGGGATGAGGATGAGCCACGGGTAGCGGTGATCGTTCATGAGGCGCACGGTGCAAAGTTCGAGCCGGGTGATTTCGGTGGTGTCTTTGGCAAGACGGGGATCAAGGTCGAAATTTGCGGCGGGGGCAGGCGCTTTTGCAGCGGGTTTCATATCGCTGATCAGCTCGGGGGAGGTTTCTCCGGCCAGCGCTTCTTTCAGGCCCATGCCAGCCAGTTCGTCGGCACGCTCGTTTTCCGGGTGGCCAGCATGGCCTTTGACCCAGTGCCAGGTGACATCATGGTGGGTGCGGGCCTCGTCGAGTTCTTGCCACAGATCAGCGTTTTTGACGGGCTTTTTGGCAGCGGTTTTCCAGCCACGGCGTTTCCAGCCATGGATCCATTCAGTAATGCCCTTGCGCACATAGGTACTATCGGTGTGCAGGTCCACCGTGGCGCCTGGATCAAGTATTTCGAGCGCCTTGATGGCGGCCATCAGTTCCATGCGGTTATTGGTGGTGTCGCTTTCGCCGCCCCGGATTTCGCGGCGTGTTGGGCCGATCATCATGGTCGCGCCCCAACCGCCCGGCCCCGGATTGCCCGAGCAGGCGCCGTCCGTATAAATGGTGATGGGCAGGTCCGTTTTCTTGTTCATATTCTTATTCCACAAATTGGGGTTTGGGGCGTTCTATCAGTTAATGTTTTCTCGTTCCCAGGCTCCGCGTGGGAATTGTCTGTTTGAATTGTGCTAATCTTTTTTGGGGAGTGGTTTCTTGAGGTGGTGACCTCAAGAAACCACCGAGAAAGCGACCGTCTGGAAATCAGGCTCTATGAGACCCTCGAAACGCCGCGCGGCGAGCGCATTATTACCCCAGCGTATCAAGTTCCTTTTGCAGCAATATGCTGGCGATGATTTTGTCGAGGATCAGCAGGGTGCGCCGGTGCAGATCGCTGCCTTTGCTGTAATCGGCGGGGGCGAAGAAATCGCAGCGTTTTTCTTTGAACAAGGTCTGGCACGGTTTTTCGCTCTTGCCGGGGGTATAAACGGCGACGGAATGGCCGCCATTGGCTCTGGTAACGGCCATTGAGGGCACATCGGTGAGGCCATCGCCATAATAGATCATGTTTTCAAAGGGGATGGGGCGGTCTTTCATCGGCATGTGGGAATTGATCGATTTGGTCAGATCCTCGACGCCTTTATTGATGCGAAACAGATATTGCGTTTTCGTCGTGTCGGTGATGACCCGGTTCGGGTAGGTGGCGCGGCCATGATGGTCGAAAAAATATTCCGAGGCAAAAATATTGTGGAATTCTTTATAGATGCTGACGCCTTCGAGTATCTCGCGCAAGCCCGAAGAGATGATATAGTGGCGCGTTTCGATTTTGTCGTTTGAGCGCTTCTTGATATAGTCATTCATACTGGCAAACCAGTCTTCGACGCCCTCAAAATAGGGCACCATAGGGGCCATGGCTTTGAGCTTGTCGCGGTCAATGTGGACCTTTTTTTCTTCAGCGCGCTCATACATCATGCGCATATAGGTGATGATATCCTCGCCGCCCGTGGCCTGCACCTCCTTGCCAACATCCGACCAGAAATCAGCCGGTTTGATGCCAAGCTCGGGCAAGACCGTATATTCCTGCATGGGCAGGGGCGACAAGGTGCCGTCAAAATCATAAATCAGCGCGATGATGTTCTTGTTTGACATGGTCATTCTGCTTCCGCTTTGTTCAAAAAGGCTTTATTATCTGCCCTATCGCTTTCGCTTTTTGAGGGCTTTATTGTCCGCCCTATCGCTTTCGCTTTTTGAGGGCTTGTGTTGCGAAGACAAACGGATAGAACTAGTTTGTCAAGAGCACCCTGCAAGCTATCCACCGACAAGAGAACAGATATGACCGAACCAACTCCCGAAAATGCCATCAATACCGACCCCAAATTGCTGGAACTCCTGGTCTGCCCGCTGACCAAAACATCGCTGGAATATAAAGCCGAACAACAAGAACTGATCAGTCGCGCCGCCCGCCTGGCTTTTCCTATTCGTGACGGTATTCCAGTATTGCTGGAAGCTGAAGCGCGCAAGCTTGAGGACGGGGAGTAACGCCAAAAGCCGCGATGCGGCTTGTCTTCGCCAGCCAATTCTTCTCTCTGCGAGGCTTGGCAAGCGACGCGCTTGGCGGAAAGGGGCGAGCCCCTTTCATCCCCCTATACAATTGGGGTTTGGGGACTAGTCCCCAAGACAGTCTGTCCAGACGCCTGTCCGGCGAGGACAAGCCACGCCAGTGGCTTATGGAGGTTGCATGAAAAACGGGCCTTTAGCGCAATATCGGGCGCTTATTGCAAGCGGCGAGCTTCGAACTGATCCGGCGCAGGCTTTTGCGGCGGAGCAGTTGCAGGTGCTGGCCAATCGTTTGCGCGACTGGGAGAGCTCCAGCGGCATGGTTGTGCTGGATCTTTTGCTGGGGCGCAAGACTGGCGTGCCGCATGGCCTGTATTTGTTTGGCGATGTCGGGCGTGGCAAGACCATGCTGATGGATCTGTTTTTTGAGACGGTTGATTTTCCGCACAAGAAGCGCCTGCATTTTCATCCCTTTATGCGTGAGGTGCATGGCCTGATCAAGGAGATGCGGGCCAGCAAGGAGGGCGGTGATCCCATTGCATTGGTAGCTGATGAGCTTATGTGCAAGACCCGTTTGCTGTGTCTTGATGAGCTGCACGTTAATGATATTACTGATGCCATGATATTGGGGCGTTTGTTCGCGGCTTTGTTCGAGCGTGACTTGGTGGTGGTGGCGACGTCTAATGCGGCCCCGGATGAGCTTTATAAAAATGGCCTGAACCGGCAGCTGTTTTTGCCTTTTATCGAGCTGGTCAACGAAAAAATGGACGTTTTACAGCTGGATGCGCAGCTGGATTATCGCCGCGACAAGTTTCAGAATACGCCGCATTATTTTACCCCGGCAGATGACGCGGCCCGAAGGCAGCTGGACGAAATCTGGACCCATCTGGCGGGGGGCGTCGCTCCTCATGATGGCGGGTTGGATGTCGGTGGGCGGCGCATTGTGATACCGCGCATGGGCGGCGGTATGGCGCGGTTCTCATTTGATGACCTGTGCGGCCAGCCTTTGGGGGCCAATGATTATCTGGCTTTGTGTGAGCATTTCCACACGTTTTTTATCGATGATATCCCGCAATTGACGCGGGATCGTCCTGGTGAGGCGCGGCGCTTCATCAAGCTTATTGATACGCTCTATGATCAAAAGCGCCGCCTGATTGTTTCTTGCATGGTCGAACCGGATGAAATTTATAAAGAGGGGCTTGGTGCCGACGAGTTCGCCCGCACCAGCTCACGCCTGACTGAAATGCGCCAGAGTGACTGGCCGGGAGAGGGCTAATGCTGGGGGTTACGCCCCATAGGCGCTAAGTTAAGCACCACCTCGCTGCGCGAATGGGCTATCGCCCACACCCATTCGGGGAAAGCCTCCCCGAACCCCTGCTTTTTTACAATTAAATGATAAAAAAAGGTGGGTTTGGGCAGCAGCCCGATTGCGCAGCAAGTTTGTCCGTAACTTAGCGCCTATGGGGTTACGCCCCTTCGCTCATCACCACCTGCGCCACAGTTTTAAGCTGGGCTGATTTGTGGATTTCGTTTTGGCTGAGCACTGAGGTCTGGTTGCGGAAGCGTTCGACGATGGAGCGCACGAAGGGGCGAATGCCGGGGCTGGTGATGATGACGGCGGGTTCGCCCTGGGCGCTGGCCTGTTCGATGGCGGCCTGCACGGCGCGGATGAAGTCCTGCAATTTTGACGGGGCCATGGCCAGTTCGCGATTGTCACCGTCACCGACAATGGCCTCGATAAAGGCGTGCTCCCATTG
>JAKIUO010000224.1 GCA_021647535.1 Hyphomicrobiaceae bacterium | reverse complement strand
TATTGCCTATTGTCCCTGGGATTTGTCGATCTTGTTTGTGAGGCCGGTCTTGCAACCTATGACATCGCCCCGCTGGTGCCCATTATTCGAGCCGCTGGCGGTGTTGTCACCACATGGGATAACGGCGATCCTGCACAAGGCGGTGCAATTCTTGCCAGCGCCAATCAGACGCTTCATGACAAGGCTTTGGCTGTGCTTTCAAAATGAGGCAAGAGCCCTGGCGCTCCTCGCTTCGCGAGCAGGAACTATCCCGCACCCAGTTGGGAGGAAGCCTCCCAAACCCACCTTTTTCTCATTTTAAAAGAAGGGGGATTTGGGGGAACACTTTCCCCAACGGGGTAGAGCGCTCAACAAGCGTAGCCATAGCACAAACAAAAAACCACTGGCCCCACTTGCGCAGCAAGTCTAATCCCACGGTCCTTTTTTGGGAGCATCATCGCGCACGGGATCCCAGGGGCGCAGCTGAATATGAGTTTCGCCCATACTCTCACTGACATCACCATGCTGGCGCATTTCATCGGCCATCACCACCAGCGCATCAATGCGGTTCTGGGTATCAGGATGGGTCGAGAACAGATTGTCCATCGAGCGTCCGGTCAGTGGATTGATGATAAACATATGGGCCGACGCCGGATTGGCCTCGGCAGCTTCATTTGGAATATGCGCCGCCATGCCCGATATTTTCTTCAGCGCATTGGCCAGCCACAAGGGATGCCCACAAATCTGCGCGCCCAGCCGGTCCGCCTGATATTCACGCGAACGCGAAATGGCCATTTGCACGAGCCCGGCGGCCATAGGAGCCAATATCATCATGGCGATCATGATGATCGGGTTGGGGCGGTCTTCGCCGCGACCACCAAAAAACATGCCGAACTGCGCCAGCATACCTATGGCACCCGCGATGGTCGCGGTGATGGTCATAATGAGAATATCGCGATTTTTGACATGTGCCAGCTCATGCGCCATGACCCCAGCAATTTCTTCGGTAGTCAACATGTTCAGCAATCCGGTGGTCGCCGCCACCGCCGCATGTTCGGGATTGCGTCCCGTTGCAAAGGCGTTGGGCTGGTCGTTCTCCATGATATAGAGCTTGGGCATGGGCAGCTCGGCATTTTGCGCCAACTGCTTGATGAGCCCGTAATATTCTGGTTCCGAATACTCATCCACTTCGCGTGCGCCATGCATACGCAAAACCATCTTGTCAGCATTCCAGTAGGAAAAGAAATTCATACCCACAGCAATGACAAAGGCAATCATCATGCCCGTTTGCCCACCAATAGCAAATCCAACCACTGTGAACAGAGCCGTCATCGCTCCCAGCAGAATGGCCGTCTTGAAATAATTCATGTGTGCTCAACCTCTTCGTTTTCGCAACCTGTTCCGCTGGTAGTATGGTATCCAAAGCAGGCAAGTTCAAGGGAATGAACAGAAAATCCTAAACAGGTGCTCTTAGGACTTTCTTCCTATCTTGTTGACTTTCGTCCTATTCACGCCCATATTCCATGTTATATTCCTATTATGTTCTACTGATTCGGGAGAAGCACTTTCACCGACTGACAAAATTAAACACCACTTTGGCGCTCGCCCTGCCATTTGCCACACTCGTCACGGCCAACGCTCTGGCGCGACCCAAACCCCTTGAGGGGCCTATTCCGGCCTTTGTTGAACGGGTGGTTGACGGCGATACGCTGGTGGTGCGGGCACGCATCTGGCTGGGTCAGGAATTGCGCATCATGGTGCGGGTCGCTGGTATTGATGCGCCCGAAATGCGCGCCCGGTGCGACAAGGAGCGCCAGCTCGCGCGCTCTGCCCGCTATTTTGTCAAGCGTCTGATAGGTCAGCGCAAGATCACGCTCAGCGATATTCGCCAGGGCAAATATGCCGGAAGAGTGATTGCCACCGTCACTGACAAAAGTGGCTCATCCCTGTCGGCGCAATTGCTTGATGCCAATCTGGCACGCCCCTATACACGAGGAAGACGCAAAAGCTGGTGTCCGCAATCCTTCACAAGCCCCTATAAAAAAACAAAAATATCTCGCTGAATAAATATTCAGTCAACAAATAAGGCCAAACTGTGGCACATTTGGTTCAGGTTAAAAACTTCTAACAATAATCAGATTTTTCTTATTTCCAGAGAAAATGTCGCATGGCATAGTTCCTGCAGTTATCGGGGCGGGATCAACTAAAAGCAGGAAGATCAAACATAAATTGATCTTTTTTGAAATTTGCAGGAGTTACGTTATGCGTTTATTTTTAATAGCCCCCCTCTTTTCGGCCATTCTGGCTTTGGCGGGCAATAGTTTCTTATTTTCATCAACGGCTGGCGCGGCCAGCAGCGGCCTCGTGTCGCTTCATACCTTAAAACGTGTCAATAATCGCCTATGTATGGATGGACATTTTCATTATGGTGCTGGCGGATCACCAGCTAGCAAAGCAGCGGCGCTCGCCAATGCCAAACGAAAATGGGCCGACTTTGTCATTCTTGAATATGGCACAGACTGGGGGCGTTTTTCAGTCGCCACTGCCAAAGGTGCGACCTGCACCGGTAGCAGAGGAGCCTACCATTGCAGCGTTGAAGCCAGCCCGTGCAAACGCTTACGCGCCGCTCGTACCGTTCGTAAAGCCAGACCCTACAGACGGTACACTAACAAACGCCGCTACACCAGAAGCCGCCGCAGCAACAGACGCATGATTGCTCGCAAATACCAAGCGAAACGCTCAACAAGATATAGAGCCAAACGCCGGTCCAAAGCGATAAGCTACCGCGCCTGGAGCTTCGCTGGCCTGTAGACATAAAAAACATCAATAATGCAAATGCCGGGCTGATTTTCTACATCAGTCCGGCATTTGTGCGTTTAGAGAAAATAGCGCCCACTCGCACTCATTCCAGCTGACAGCTTTGCTTTGATTTGCTCTAGCGGTGCTTGTGTAGCAGGATGAAACAATGGGAATAAAAGGCCAGATAGGCGGCTGTCAGGATGATTGACAAGGGTATGATAAACAGGGTCATCAAAAACCCCCCCACAGTCGCACTGCCAAATATCAAATGTGACGCTCCCATCAGCCCCGCTGAAAGCAGCATCATGACTGCCATCAAAACAAGCAGCGCAATGAGAGCGGCGATCACCAGCTGAAAACTGTGCCCCCTCGTCAGATCGAAAGACGGTTTCAATCCCGCCCCCTCTTGCCCGACCGCAATGGCCGGGAACACCATTGACAGGCGCAAGGAAAAATAAATGGCGATCAGCATCGCCACACCAGAAATGCCCACACTGCCCTCCGTAGACAAGGGCACAATAGCGGCAACAGGCAACACCACAAGCCCGGCCAGAGAAATCATGTTTTCGATCGCAAAACCATAAATCCCATAAGATGCCGCCTTGTAGTCAAATTTGAAATAGGCCCCCTCTGTCACCTCTTCCCCCAGTAGAATGAAACGATGCCAGGCAACGGCAAAGGGTGCCAGTGCCAGCGCACTTAACAAGTGGAGCACCAGCCCGGCAAAAAGATATTTTGAAATATCAACCTTCAGCCCCACCAACGCCAGGACACCCACCAGCACAAAGCCAACCCAGCCGATTTGCAGGACATAGCGTATATTGTCGCGCGCTGTGCGCCATGATAGCTTGATCAAAGGCCAGGGCGACAGTTTGAAATCTGCATCAGACATTGGTTTTGCTCCTTACGCAAAAGGCAGCTCAACGAGACCATCGCTGAGCTCTTGCCCGTGCAAATCGGTTTTGCCAAGGGCGTCATACAGGGCGTTTTCCATCGCCTCCTCCAGCACCGGATGATAAAACGGCAAGCGCAGCATATCAATGAGGGTCAAGCCCTGCTCGATGGCCCAGGAGAGATGATGGGCCAGATGTTCGCCGCGCGGCGCCACCATTTCCGCACCGAGCAGCAAGCCATCTGACTTGCGCGCATAGATATGCAGCAGCCCTTTGTTCTTTTTCAACAGCCTGGCGCGCCCCTGCGTATCAAAATTACGCGCCCCAACAACCACATCCTCACGGCCCTGCAGCTCACTCCATTTTTGCCCGACCATGCAAATATTTGGATCAGTAAAGGTAATACCCAGCGGCTTTTTGCGTACAAAACGCTTTGGCGCGTCCGTATGAATGGCATTATAACCCGCAATACGCGCCTCATCTGCGACCTCGTGCATGAGCTGACGGTCGCCGGTGGCGTCTCCGGCTACAAACAGATGAGCTTGCCCCTTGATCTGCATGGTGGCCGGGTCGATCTCTGGCATACCCCGCTCATCAAGCGTGACCCCGGCAGCGGCGAGATCAAGCCGATCCAGATTGGAACGCCGCCCCAGCGCCACCAGCGCCTTGTCGACAATCAATTCGCGTGCGCCTGCCTGTACGCGCAAGCCGCCCTCAACCCGTGAAAGCAAAGCCCCCTCGCCCAACCACAAGGGAAACTCGCCGCCAATCAAGCGTA
>JAKIUO010000223.1 GCA_021647535.1 Hyphomicrobiaceae bacterium | reverse complement strand
CTAAGAACAATTTGGCTTATCAGCACAAATGCAGGAAGGAACAATGCAAGCAGCATGGCGTATGAATAAACTTTCGCCCGCTCTTCAGATTCAGAAACACCAATTTTTGAGAAAAAAAACCAAAAGAAAAAATATGACAAATCCCAAATACTCACTACACTCATCAAGATCAACCCTAGGAAAAAACCATCAGACAAGTCTCCCATGGTCAACCAATGAGAGTTAAAAAAAACAGAGGTAATACCAAAAAAAGAAGACATGAAGAAAATTGGACCAAGTAGCCATGACATGTAACGGATAAAGTAACTGACATAAACTGATGTAACGCCTTGCAACGCCCTTTTGAAGCTAATGACAATCGTTATTGATAGAACAAAGCAGCCCAACGCAGTAGCAGTGGCAGCACTTAGATATCCGAAATTTCCAGTCCCTACACTTACGTAAAGATAGATTAATATGCCAAACAAAAAAATGCTGCCAACAATATCAACGAACAAACTTCGATCAATTTGAATCTTCAAGGCCTTAATTCCAAAATTCCATCAACATTCCAAATTTCAATGTTCCCTCATCGCAAACCGGAGAACATTTTCTTGCCATCGGGGAAAACGCTACTTTTTGCACTTGTAAAAAATCGACTGGCTGCGATTGCGGATATACTGGTTGCCCATGCGAACAAAGCCACGATCTCCTTTGCCGATGCTGACAATCACGGGTCGGCCACCATTCACACCGTGACAATGATCGGCCATCATGCGCAATGCTTCAGCTTTCTGATAGCCAAAATTGGCCTTGCCCGTATATTGAAACACCTTGCCAACGCCCTCAATTTCCATCTGTGGCGAAATATGGCCGCCCGTGCATCCTGCCAGAAAAAATGTCAGAATGATTATAGATACTCTCATCGCTTGCCCCCCGGCTGGATTTCCATATTCTGTCAGTGCGGTGTGTTGAAGAACATGACGCACGCGAACCAAGGCCAACATAGCCCTTCCCTCCAGCTGTTTCAACAGATTTGCGCCTGTTTCTTGGGAACTACCATGACAGTTTACTAAATTCACTTAATTATCGCTCTTTGTCCTGTTTTTCAGGCTGCGATTTTTCAGATTACCCAGCATTCACCTTGCCCAGTGCATCGACCGCTGCATCAGCCAGAAAGCGGGAGCGGTTGCCGGTTACCTTGTCGATGCTCTCGATTATGGCTTCGTCGAGCGTTATGTTTATCCTTTTGGTCTTTTCCGGCACATTCACACCAACCAGCATCACGGTGTCAATGCTATCGTCTTTTTCAAGTTTGTCGATTGAGCTTGGCGAGGGTAGCGCCTCCCCGTCCTCGCGCATCCCGTCAGTATGCAGGCTCAGGGCATCATGAGCCTCGATAAACGCTTTTTCCAGCGACACCCCGGCGGAAACACAGCCGGGAAGATCAGGAAAGAAAACACTGTAGCCATCATCGGTTTTTTCGAACATGGCGGGATAGTATATGCGTTTCATTGTTTGTGCTCCTGAAGCTAACTGAGATCAACGCCGGACTGTTTTTCAATGCTCCGCAATGTACCGGGGGCCAGATCCTTGACTGGGTGAGGAACAGTGACGCGACCGGGCTTTTCATCGTGCTTGAACTGCTTGTGGCTACCCTTTTGATCAACCTCATACCAGCCGTCGCTTTTAAGTTTTTTGATAACCCAACGGCTTGATTTCGACATTATGCGCCCCCTCCGCTCCATAAATATATACACACCAGTGTGCATGTCAAGATCGTAGCAACTCAAAGAAATCCACACCATGACCCATATGCCGAACATCACCACGGCGGGCTCGCGCCCGGCCGGGCCTGAAGACTTGCGCGCCAAGCTGGCTTTTTTGCATTCATCCATTGCCGCATCTGCCACCCGTTCCGGCGGCCATGATGCTGGGGCGCAGATGCGGCAGCTGGCCAGCTGGACGCCGCCTTTGCGCTCGGTTGACAGCGACACCTTGCCAGACATTGACAACTCCAAGGCCCGCGCCCGCGATCTGGCTCGCAACGACCCGTTTGCCGCCAATGCCGCGCGTATCGACCGCGATAGCGTGGTTGGGCCGGGGCTGCGGCTGTCGCTAAAGCCTGATCATGTTTTGCTCGGCATCGACGCTGCCAAGGCGCGGGAATGGGCGCGGATGGTTGAGCGACGCTGGGAAGTCTATGCCAATTCCACAGGTCATCATGCCGACGCGCGGCGTATGCAGTCTTTCAACCAGCTGACCCGCACCATGGAAAGTTCGCTGTTTCACGACGGTGAGGCGTTGGCCACCGTCATCTGGCGCAAGCCCAGGCGCGGACAAACGGCTGGCACCTGTTTTCAGCTTGTTTCCACCGACCGTTTGTCGAACCCGTACTGGCTGTTCGACAATCCCAAACTACGCAAGGGTATAGAGCGCAATCGCTGGGGCGAGCCGGTGGCTTATTTTATCCGCGAGGCGCACCCTTCTGATGGGGAGTTTGGCGAATGGGAGAAGACCGTGCGCTGGCGGCGCATCCGCCGTCAAAGCCGCGAAGGGCGGCGCAATGTCATTCATGTGTTTGACCACAAGCACGCCGAGATGACGCGCGGTATCACCGATTTCACTTCGGCCATCAAGGCGATGAAAATGCGTGGCCACTATGCCGACGCCACCCTTGAGCGGGCGATCATCCAGTCCTTTTTCGCTGCCACCATCAAGACCAATCTCAATTACGATCAGGCCATGCAGGTCATGGGGGCTTCGTTTGGCTCCAAAGTGCGTGAGGCCAAAAACCCCATGACCGCCATGACCATCGACCATGTGCGCCAGGCCGGGGCCTATCACAAGGCCTCGAACCACAGCTTTGGCGGCGCGGCGACCATGCATTTGCTGCCCAATGAGGATGTGGTGCTGCATCGTTCTGAAGCTGCCGATGGCAACTTTGAAAAGTTCGAAAAATCCGTGCTGCGCCAGATCGCGGCAGGCACCGGCACGCCGATCACCGCGCTTTCGCAAAATTACTCTGATGTCAACTATTCTGCCGCCCGTAGCGCCTTGCAGGACGTGTGGCGGCACTATATGGCCAAGCGCGAAATGCTGATCCATGGCTGGATGTGGCCTGCCGTTGATGCCTGGCTGGAAGAGGAGATTGTCTCCGGCGAAATTGCACTGCCCGAGGGCATTGATGATTTCTATGCCGCCCGCGATGCCCTTCTCAAGGGGCAGTTTTATGGCTGGGGCAAGCCGATGATCGATTCGGTCAAGGAGCGCAAGGCGCAGCAGATCGGCCTGCAAATGGGCGTCGAGACGCTGGAAAGCATCTGCGCCGAACAGGGGCTGAACTGGGAAGATGTCGTCGATCAGCGTGTGCTGGAGGTCGAATATATGGCCGACAAGGGTCTCGACCCGTGGGAGGTCAACAGCGAGTTGATCTTCTCCAATCCAAATGCAGGCAACAACACCAAAGAGGGCGAGGGAGGCCCGGATTAATGACCAACTATTTGCCTGCAAATGCCTGCATGAAGAAAACGGGCCGAGGCGAGAACCTGGCCCGTTATGATCGTCTTTGAAATTATTGATCTTAATCGTTGGAATGATCAGATTTGAGAGATGCTTGCAGTTCCCTCAATAGTGGTGTAACTGGCATGAGAAAATCATTGTCGAATTTCAGAGTAGCCCAATAATCTATGATTTCACGGTGTAACTCGGGCTCCTCTCGTATTAGATCACATATTTTCAACCACTTCTTTCTGTCTTTCTTTTCCTGCTTATCCCATTGATCTTTCCTATCATCAATGAGATCATTATAGGAAGCAAGGATTAACTTAATCAATGCCATTCTGTCTTGGCTTTTGAATGAAGAATCATGGTAATTTTCAATAAACTCGTCAACTCTACTGGCGTTGGCAAGTTCTATATCCCAGTCTTGCTCCCCTCCTGTTCTGCTGATTTGAAAAAAGCTAAATATATCTCCCATCTGCAATCCCCTTTTTGTTTCTCAGTTTCTAGTCTATGCGGTTCCTTTCCTTGCTTCTCTTAGGATTGGTGTTTCACCACGCAATACCAATCCCAAGGGAAGCACGGAGACGTGTACTATATCAAGGTAGCAAGAAGGGGAAAGCAGTGCGTAGTTTAGTCGCGCTACTGCCATCAAAAACGACTCTCACCCACTTCGTTGTATAAGTGCCACCTCCTCTCGTGTATACATAAGATGCCCGTGATACCTTAACATGAACCACCCAGTTTCCTTGGCTGCTGTAGCCGGTTGAATATCTTTGAATAGCTGTATTATAAGCTTCTTCTATCATTTTGTTGTTACTGAAATGGCCTTGATGGGATGATGCGTATGGATCATTAAAACGTGCCCGTATTTTTGCCTGATTGTTTTGCGATCCATGTGCGCTTCTTGCATGACCATATTTGGGTGATTGACCTGCATTCTTATTCGTTCCAGTATTTGGTTCATTGCTTCCCAA
>JAKIUO010000222.1 GCA_021647535.1 Hyphomicrobiaceae bacterium | reverse complement strand
CGAGGCGGCAAACAAGGGGCAGTTTCGTGAAGATTTGTATTATCGTCTTCATGTGGCGAGTATTGAGTTGCCGCCCCTGCGTGACCGCCAGGAGGACATACCACTTCTATTTGAGCAGTTTGCCCACTCTGCAGCAACCCGCTACAGCCGCACAGTACCGGAAATAAAACCTGAACGCGTGCACAATCTGACGGGACGGAGCTGGCCGGGAAATGTGCGTGAAATGCAAAATGAGATTCAGCGTATGCTGGTCATGGGGGATGAAAACACCTTGCTTGGAGCAGAGTTGTTGTCCCCGCATGTTTTAATGTCTGCTCCCCCTGAAATGGCACAGGAAATTTCACTTCTTGCCGATATGGATGGCTCATTGAAAGAGCGCATTGGCAAGATGGAAGCGAACATATTACGCGAAACCCTTATTCGTCATCGTTGGAACAAGAGTGCGGCGGCAAAAGAACTTGGCTTGTCGCGGGTTGGTTTGCGTGGCAAGCTGGAGAGATACGGCCTTGAAAAAGTAGAAGGTCTGGATCAGGTCGAGGTCAAGAAAGTAACGCTCTAATGTTCTGGAGAAGTAAAAATCGCGGTGTCGAACCTGAAAAACCGCCTGTCCCCGGACTGTTGACAAAGGTCGGCTCCGATACGGCATTTGGTTCCTCGCAAGTTGGAGAAGAAGCCTGGATTGAAGTCGTTCAAAAAATGGACGAGGTCTATGCTGAACTCGTCAATACGCAGGTCGAGATTGAGCAAAAAAATGTGGAACTGGAAGAAGCCCAGATCTTTATCGGCAGTGTTTTGAGTTCCATGACTGACGTGCTGATTGTCTGTGATCGCAATGGCAATATCCAGCAGGTCAATACGGCGCTTTTGCGCTTTGCCGGTAAAAGTGAGCGATCCTTGATCGGACAGCCTTTGACGAGTTTGTTTGTTCTGGAAGGGGAACCGTTGAACGCAAGACTGGCGGATCACATACAAAATGACACGGCCATTTCTGATTGCGAAGTGTCCTTGTGCGATGCTGCCGGGGCGTCGATCCCTCTATCCGTCAATTGTTCCTCGCGTTATGACAGCAAAGGTCGCTCACGGGGGATGGTTGTGATCGGGCGGCCCGTTGGTGAGATTCAACGCGCTTATAGTGAGCTGGACAAGGCGCATATTTCCTTGCGTCAGGCGCAACAGCAGTTGATTTTCTCGGAAAAAATGGCAGCGCTTGGTCGGCTTGTCGCCGGGGTTGCCCATGAGCTCAATAATCCTATCAGTTTCGTTTATGGCAATATGCATGCCCTCAAAAAATATGGAGAAAAGATAACACGCTATTTCAAGGCGGCTGACGGGGACACTGACCCCGTGGCTTTATCCCAATTGCGTGAGACATTGAAAATTGACAAAATCGTCAAGGATATATCACCGCTAGTCGAGGGAACGCTCGAAGGGGCTGAGCGGGTCAGTGATATTGTGCAGGAGTTGCGGCGATTTTCTGCAACGCAAAAAGAGCCTGAAGAAGCTTTCAATTTATTAAAAGTTGTGGAAACAGCGACGGGCTGGGTGCAACGTGGCGCAAAAGTAAAGCCCAAAATGACGATTGACTGCCCGTCTGACTTAATGATCAAGACGCATAAGGGGCATATCCATCAAATCATTGTCAATCTGGCTCAAAATGCCGTTGATATTCTGTCTGGTCGATCTGATCCAAGGCTTGCCATTCATTGCCGGGCAGAGGGGAAGGGGGTCATTATAACCGTTCACGATAACGGCTCCGGTATTTTGGAAAAAGACATTTCCCATATTTTTGAACCTTTCTATACCACCAAACCCATCGGACAGGGGACCGGGCTTGGCCTGTATGTGAGCTATAGCCTGGCTGAGGAACTGGGAGCTACGCTTGCCGGTGGTAATCACGTTAATGGTGGGGCCTTGTTTACCCTGACCTTGCCGCCAATAGCGATGATCAATGGGCGAGAAAGGCCGGTGAGTGATAATGTCTGACCGCAATAACGACATGAAAAATTTACTCTGGTTACAATCAGGGGGATGCGGCGGATGCACCATGTCCCTTTTGTGCGCTGAATCCCCTGATTTACACTCGGCATTTGAAGCCGCTGGAATCAATATTTTGTGGCACCCCGCCCTAAGTCTGGAAACCGGACGAGAAGTGATGGCGATCATTGATGATATTGTCGAGGGGCGAACCTGACTTGATTTTTTGTGTCTTGAGGGATCGGTCATTAAAGGACCGGCGGGAACCGGCGGATTTCACCTGATGGCTGGCGGGGGCGGGCTTTCCATGATGTCGATGATTGAGACATTGGCAAAGCTTGCCGATTATGTCGTTGGCGTTGGCAGTTGCGCCGCATTTGGCGGGATTACAGCAGCTGGCGACAATGTGGTTGAAGCGTGTGGCCTTGCCTTTGACGGGAATCAAAAAGGCGGGTTGCTGGGCGCAGAGTTTCGTTCAAAACGGGGACTGCCTGTTGTCAATATTCCGGGCTGCCCGGTCCACCCCGACTGGGTCACGGAAACCCTGTATCATATGTCATCAGGCGAAATGTCGGGTGACCATCTCGATGAGTTCACGCGGCCTCGCGCAATCACAAAAAACCTTGTCCATCATGGCTGCGCGCGCAATGAATATTACGAGTACAAGGCCAGCGCCGAAAAGCTTTCTCACCTTGGATGCATGATGGAAAATCTGGGCTGCAAGGGAACGCAGGCGGCAGGAGATTGCAATTTGCGACCCTGGAATGGACCGGGATCTTGTACGTCGGGTGGCTATCCCTGCATAGCCTGCACAGAGCCAGGATTTGAAGAGCCGGGACATGATTTCCTCGAAACGCCAAAGATCGCCGGTATTCCCATCGGCCTGCCAACGGATATGCCAAAGGCGTGGTTTGTAGCTTTGTCCTCTTTGTCAAAAGCGGCGACGCCCAAGCGCTTGCGCGACAATGCTGTTTCTGATCGCCTCATTGAGCGACCACTCTCGAAACGAAAAGGAGATCGCTCATGAGCCGTCTCATAGTCGGGCCGTTCAATCGGGTCGAGGGGGATCTTGAGGTCAAGCTCGATATTGATGACGGGCGCGTTCAAGAGGCTTTTGTTGTCTCGCCCCTCTATCGCGGGTTCGAGCCAATGTTGGTGAACAAGCCGCCGCTTGACCTGCTGGTCTATGCGCCAAGAATATGTGGTATTTGTTCGGTAAGCCAGTCTATGGCGGCGGCAACGGCCCTGGCGCAAGCTCAGTCACTGGTGCCGGCTCCAAATGGCCAGATCGTTGCCAATCTGGTGCATGGTGTCGAAAATGTCATGGACCACCTCACTCATTTTTATATGTTTTTCATGCCCGATTTTACGCGGGAAATTTATGCCACTGAACCATGGCACAAAGCCATCCATAGTCGGTTTGCAGCAGTTAAAGGTCTGGCAGCTCAGCAAGTGTTACCTGCCAGAGCGGAGCTTTTTCATATTGTCGGATTGCTGGCAGGAAAATGGCCACATACCCTTTCATTGCAGCCGGGTGGCTTTACAAAAATTGTCGAGCCGCACGAGAAATTCCGCTTGAAGACCATATTGGCCAAATTCAGAAAATTTGCAGAGCAAACTGTATTTGGAGATGATCTGGAGCATATTTGTTCTTTGCAAACGCGAGCTGAACTCGACGCCTGGCTAGGAGAGAAAGGCCCAAACAATAGCGATTTGTGTCGTTTCCTGTATCTGGCAAAAGTCCTTGATCTCAAAAGTCTGGGGGCGTCATGCAATCGCTATATGAGTTTTGGGGCCTATCAGCAAAACGGCAACCATCTGTTCAAGCGAGGGGTCGTTGCCGGAAATGGAATTTTTGAACTTGATGAGCAAAAAATCAGCGAAGATGTTTCTCATGCCTGGATGGAGGCCGATCAGCAGCCCCGACACCCCTATGAAGGCGTAACGCGTCCCGATGGCGATATGAGCAATGGCTATAGCTGGTGCAAGGCTCCAAGACTTGATGGGCAGATTTGTGAAGTCGGCGCTTTGGCGAGACAGGTTGTCGATGGTCATCCGCTGATCAGGGATATGGTGGCCCGTGAAGGGGGTAATGTAGAAACCCGCATTGTCGCGCGCCTGCTGGAGATCGCCCTCGTGACCCGCGCCATGCAACAATGGGTTGATCAGTTAAAGCTCGAAGAACCGTTTATCGTGCATGGTGAAATGCCGGATGCTGCAATGGGGGCGGGGCTTGTCGAAGCGGCTCGCGGCTCGCTGGGCCACTGGCTGAAAATATCTGATGGGGTGATAGAAAATGTTCAGATCATTGCGCCAACCACCTGGAATTTTTCGCCCCGTGATGCAAACGGAAATGAAGGCCCGCTGGAGTTCGCCCTGCGTGGCACCCCGGTGCGTACCGGTGAGACCGACCCTGTCGCCGTCCAGCATGTGGTGCGCTCCTTTGACCCCTGCATGGTTTGTACGGTGCATTAGGGTCTATATATGGAGAACA
>JAKIUO010000221.1 GCA_021647535.1 Hyphomicrobiaceae bacterium | reverse complement strand
ATTTTCTCAACGCCATATTGGGTCACAAGAAGTTCCAGAGCGGCGACATCTCAACCAACTTCATCACCGAACATTTTCCCGATGGCTTTACCCCCGCGCAAAACCCGTCCGACAATCCGGCCTGGCAAATCATCGTTGCCGCCTGCATGTATAATATCCACAAAGTTCGCGCCAACCAGCTGTCCGGGCAGTTCACCGGCACCCAGCGCAGCCCCGATGAGGGCTGGGTCGTGCTCACAAACGATACCCAGCACAAAGTTCAGGTGGAACAAGAAGCCGACAGTCATTTCGTGCGTTATAACGAAAATGATTATGTCGTGACGACCAGCTGGATGTTCGGGCAGCCCCTGTTCCACTGCACCATCAATAATGAACCCGCCACCTTTCAGGTCGAACGTCAGGGCATCTGGTATCATATCGAACAGGGCGGCACACGCAGCACCTTGCTCGTCCTCACCAATTTCGCCGCCAGCCTCTATCACTATATGCCAGAAAAAAGCAGCTCGGGCAGCGATAAGTTTCACCTTTCCCCCATGCCGGGGCTGATCATAAAACTATCGGTGGAAGCTGGGCAAGAAGTCGAGGCGGGAGAAGAACTTGCTGTCATCGAGGCCATGAAAATGGAGAATGTGCTCATCGCCGAACGCGATGCCAAAGTCACCAAAGTTCTGGTTGATCTTAATGAAAGCGTTTCAGTCGATCAGCCGATTATCGAGTTTGAATGAACGCCTTATTTGCTACGCAAGCGGGCGATTGCCCGCACCCATTTGGGGAAAAGTTTTCCCCCAAACCCCCTTCTTTTTGAAATTAAAAAAGGGGTGGGTTTGGGAGGTCTCCTCCCAACTGGGTGTGGGACTGGTCCCACTCGCGCAGCGATTAGCGCATAGAGGAGACCCCATGATCGGCAAACTGAACCATGTGGCAATTGTCGTACCGGACCTTGAAAAAGCAGCGGCGCTTTATCGTGACACGCTGGGCGCGCAGGTTTCTGAGCCGCTTGAGCTACCAGAACATGGGGTCAGCACGGTATTTATCACTCTGCCCAATAGCAAAATCGAGCTGCTGCACCCACTTGGCGAACACTCTCCCATTGCAAAGTTTCTGGCCAAAAACCCCGCTGGTGGCATCCATCATATCTGCTATGAAGTGCTTGATATCGAAGCTGCGGCTTTCAAGCTGCAACAACAAGGCGCCCGGGTGCTGGGCGATATCAGGCCCGGTGCGCATGGCAAGCCGGTGTTGTTCCTGCATCCCAAGGATTTTTGCGGCACACTTATTGAACTGGAAGAGGTCTGAAATAAAAACCCGGCTGAGCACGAGGGCTTCTTGTTCGCCAATCTTCTCATCAGTAACGGATATCAAAGGCAGTTGGTATGACATATAAAATACAGCCAAACAGTTATTGTTCTGCCCGCATAAAAGGCCTAACTAATGCCATCATATCGTTGGACCGTTTCAATCCATTTGATCGCATCTCAATTGTGGGGGATGCTGCCATTTTAAACCAGCTTTTGGTCGCCAATCCTGATTTCAGGAGTATAGTGGGCCAGAGCAGGAATTAAAACGGTTGATGCTTGAAAATGACCATGGAACTGGAGCCCTAAAAGAATGTTGAATAAAGTTGCTGTCCTGATTTTAACCGGATTACTGGGAGCGTTTCTGTCTTCTGGCGCACAAGCAGAACCGCCAGCAGGCCAGGCAAGTCCAAGCGCAGTGCCAACCGTTGTCGCCCAGCCCCAGACAATACCGGCCCAGACAATACTGGAAAAGAAAGCCTCTTCCGGTTTCCAGTTGTTCAACCTTAAATTTCCCAACCTTGCCCCCAAAAATAAAGCGGAAAAATATCGTTTGTGCGCCAAACGCAAAGGCATATGCAAATGTCAAAAGACCACAGATGAACCCGGCATTCTAACGGTCATGGATCCAAGCCGCTGCACGCCCCCACCACCACCAGTGGTTCAGGCTCTGCCACTTGAAGATAAGAAAAGCATTCAAAAAATGCAACGCCTGCTGAAAAAGGCTGGATACAAACCCGGACCGGCAGATGGTTCAATGGGGCCGAAAACAAAAACCGCTATCGAACTATATCAGAGTAATGCAGGTTTGCAGCCTGATGGCATTCCAACAATCCCCCTTTTGGAAACCCTGAGCACTGAGATTGCCAACGCAGAAGAAAGCAAAAGGCAGGCCGAGCTCGCCGCTCTGGCAAACGCACTGGTCGATCCAAAAGTGCAGATGATCAAAGGCGTGCAAAGCAAATTGAACCATCTTGGTTTTAAAGCCGGTGAAGCAGATGGCCAGATGGGGAGCAAAACAACTGCGGCCATCCGTCAGTTCCAAACAAAGAATAATATGCCCGCTGATGGCAAAATAAACGATAAAGTCTTGCAACGCCTCTCTGACCTCGCCCCTGATAGTGTCTCCCAACCTATCTATGCCGGGGCCTCCGCCCCTGTCCCCAATGGATCAGCATCCGCAGAAACAATCACACCGCCGCCCGCCAACCCGCTGGCAAAACTGTTCAGCGGATTGGCGTCAACCAGCACAAAAAACAGCTTGCCAAATTCAATGGAGGGCTATCGCAACTGTGCTCTGCGCAGTAAGAAATGTGTTTGCCAGGCACTCACCGATGATCCAGGGGTTTGGACCACCATGCAGCACCAGGTCTGCACAAAACGATCACCTCGCACCGGCGAAGGGGCTAATCTTATTGCTCCCAAACCTTCTGTAGCCCCTGCCGCCAAACCGATAGCCAGAGTGGCTGGCAATACAATCTCTGGCAATACATATATAGAACAAAAAACCAGCGGCTCGGCCCCAACAGCAAAAGCGGCGGGCTCCTCTTTCTTTGATTCGATAGCCAAAGTGCTGACGCCCGGCAAATAGCTAGGCGGTGGCTCCAGAGCGTTTCTGGTTTGATCTCGATCAGAGATGACGAAGCCGTTTTGTTCGGATTTCAAAAATCCATTTTGCACCGGGCGCACTTCTGCGATAGGCTGACGCTCATGCAATCAAATCACACACCCGACATAGCCGCAAAGCCCTCCTTGTTCGCAACCATCTGGAACCCGCGTATGCTGATTTGCATATTGATCGGGTTTTCCTCTGGTCTTCCCCTTTATTTTTTGCTGCAACTGGTTCCGGCCTGGCTACGGCGCGAGGGCGTTGACCTGACCTCTATTGGCTTTATTGGCCTGGCTTTGCTGCCCTATTCGTGGAAATTCCTGTGGTCGCCGCTGCTGGATCGTTTCAGCCTGCCCTCAATCGGGCGACGGCGCACCTGGATGCTGGCCAGTCAACTCCTGTTGCTCGGCGCAATGGCCGGGATCGGTCTTTTCAGCCCCGCCAACTCCCTGAGTTCCATCGTCTGGGCCGCCTTTATCATTGCGGTTTTTTCCGCTACACAAGACATCGCCATTGATGCTTATCGGCGCGAAATTCTGCCCGATATCGAGCTTGGCATCGGCAACAGCTTTTATGTCAATGCCTATCGCGTCGCCGGACTGATCCCCGGAGGGCTTGGCCTCATCATGGCTGATTTCGTCTCCTGGCCAATGGTGTTCATGATGACCGCTGCCTTTATGCTACCGGGAATTTTGTGCACCTTGCTGGTTTCCGAACCCACACTTCACGGCACAGCTCCCAAAACCCTGCAAGCAGCCATTGTCGAACCGTTCCGCGAATTTTTTACAAGAGATGGCGTCAAATCATCTTTGCTCATTCTGGCGTTCATGCTGCTCTATAAATTTGGCGACAGCCTCGCCACCGCTTTAATCACACCCTTTTATATTGATGTCGGGTTCACCAATACGCAAATTGGCGCGGTCGCCAAACTGGTCGGCTTCTGGTCGATGATCATCGGTGGCTTTTTGGGCGGCTTGCTAATGATCAAAATCGGCATCAACCGCGCCTTATGGGTGTTCGGCTTTGTGCAATTCGCTTCGATCTTTGGCTTTGCCCTTTTGAATGAGGTCGGCAATGATCTGTTTTATCTCGGCCTCGCCGTGGCCTTTGAATATCTGGGCGTCGGTCTGGGAACAGCCGCCTTTGTGGCCTTCATCGCCTCAAAAACCAATAAGAAATTCTCGGCGACACAATTCGCCCTGTTCTCCAGCTTTTTTGCCATTCCGCGCAGCTTCACCGGGGTGATCGCAGGCTATATTGTGGAGACTCTAGGCCTTGGCTGGACAAATTTCTTCCTGATCAGCGCCGCCACCGCCATCCCTGGTATGATCCTGCTCTATTGGGTCGCCCCCTGGAATGGCGACCAACAGCAAAAATAAACCTCGCTTCGCGACTGGGTTGCCACCCAGACCCGCTTGGGAGGAAACCTCCCAAACCCACCCTCTTTTAATTTAAAACGCCCCTTCAACATTGAAACGCAACATCTGTGCACGTCTTTGAAAACACCTCATATGGGGTTTTGTAGTTGAGACATTTTCTGGGTCGTCTGTTCAGCCTGTCTTCAATTATCTGAATTTCAG
>JAKIUO010000220.1 GCA_021647535.1 Hyphomicrobiaceae bacterium | reverse complement strand
CTGCCGATGAAGAAGATCTGGCCTATTTTCTGGAAAATATTCCCGCCGATCTGCCGGTGACGGTGATTGGTCTGGGCTCAAACCTTATTATTCGCGATGGCGGTCTTTCAGGCGTGGTGATCCGGCTGGGACGTGGTTTTGGCCAGATTGAGCCGCTTGAGGGCGAGCGTATCCGCGCCGGGGCCATTGTGCCAGATATTCGGCTGGCGACCAGCGCAGCGCAAGCGGGGATTGCCGGTCTGGAATTTTATCGCGGTATTCCGGGCAGTGTTGGGGGAGCCTTGCGCATGAACGCCGGGGCGCATGGCGGTGAAACAAAGGATTTTTTGATCGAGGCGCGGGCCGTTGATCGCACCGGCAAGCTGCATGTGCTCAATAATAGTGATATGGGTTATGGCTATCGCCATTGCAGCGTGCCTGATGACTATATATTTACCAATGCTTTATATGGTGGCGAAAAAGGCGACCCAGCTGAGCTGGCGGCCTTGATGCAGGATGTTGTGGACTATCGCGAGGAAAAGCAACCGGTCAAAAGTCGCACCGGTGGTTCGACCTTCAAGAACCCGCAAGGCCACAGCGCTTGGAAGCTTGTTGATGAAGCGGGCTGTCGCGGTTTGCGGGTTGGGGGCGTTCATGTCTCGACGAAGCATTGTAATTTTCTGATCAATGATGAGGGGGCAACGGCCTCCGACATTGAAAAACTTGGCGAAACTGTACGAAAACGTGTATTTGACAATTGTGGAATCAAGCTGCACTGGGAAATCAGGCGGCTGGGTGTGGCCCTCGACCAGAATGAGATTGCGTCTCTGGTTGAGTAAGGAACGTCACCCAAATTAAACTTTAAAGGGACAAAAAAATGGTAAAAACTGTTTTGGATATACTTCCTCTGTTGGTTGCAGCTTTGCTGATCGCTTCGGCCATTTGGGAATTCATGAGCTGGCGTCTGAAATTCTCAAACTGGGCGCATGGCGTTGGCACATCGCTTGGTGCCGTTAAAAACAAGGGCGATGTGGGACCACGTCTGGCCTATGAATACACCATTGACGGCACCGCTTACGAAGCGCAGTCGGGCTATATGAAAGATAGCCTTCCGGCCAAGGGCGAAGACATCAAGATTTATTATGACCCCAAAAACCCGTCTGATTCAGAATGGTATCATGGCAGCCTGCACCGCTATTTGATGTTTGGTTCTGCCTCCATCGGGGCCTTTATTCTCTGGTTGTCCTTGTAACATTTTAGGTGCTTGAACGATTGTTTTGATGAGGCGGATTTCATGACAGAAAAATACAGCCATGTTGCCGTGCTGATGGGAGGGCTGTCCGCTGAGCGTACAGTCAGCCTGTCTTCGGGCAAAGCCGTTGCCAAGGCGCTTGAGGGCGAAGGCTATAGGGTGTCGCTGGTTGATGTCGGGGCCGACCTTGCCGAACGGTTGACCCATCTGGCTCCCGATGTCTGCTTTAACGCCTTGCATGGCAAATGGGGTGAGGATGGCTGCGTACAAGGTGTGCTTGAAGTGCTCAACATGCCCTATACCCATTCGGGCGTATTGGCCTCTTCTGTGGCCATGAACAAGGCATTGACCAAGATACTCTTGGCCAATGCCGGTGTGCCAGTGGCCAAAAGCATTGTGGTCAGCCGAAAAGAAGCCGCTAAAGGCCCGGTCATGGCAACGCCCTATGTCCTGAAACCGGTGGCAGATGGCTCCTCTGTAGGTATTTTTATTGTGATGACCGACAAGGACCACCCCGGCGCGCGTTTGATGGAAACGGGCGAAGCCGATGACCAGCTGATGGCTGAACAATATATTGCGGGGCGTGAATTCACCTGCTCCGTTATGGAGGACAAAGCGCTGGGTGTCACCGAGATTGAACCGGGCGCGAGCTTCGATTTCTATGATTTTGACAGCAAATATGAAGATGGCGGTTCAAAACATACGATTCCTGCAAAAATTTCATCAGATCTTAACGCCCAGATAGAATCATATGCTGTGACCGCTCATAAGATTTTGGGGTGCCGGGGTATTAGTCGGAGTGATTTTCGCTTTGATGAAGAAACGAACACGCTGGCCTGTCTGGAAATCAATACGCAACCCGGTATGACGGCGACGTCACTGGCACCGGAACAGGCAGTTTATAGTGGAATGACATTTGGTGAGCTGGTGCACTGGCTCGTGGAGGACGCTTCTTGCAATCGTTGAGCACATTGTTTGGCCGATCAACTTCCCAACGAGGGGAGAACGGGCAGACATGGCATAACGGGCAGACATGGCATAATGAGAAGATTGGGCATAACGAAAAGGTTGAGCACAACGAAAGAATTGGCCGCCAAAAAACTTTTAAAGCCTCATATCAGGAATTGAGATCTCCTTCGCGTCTTCGTGGTGCGGGGGGGCTTGTTGCTGTGGTTTTTGCGCTGATATTGGTCGGGCTGTTCACTGGGGGATTTTTCGAGCGGGTCAGCCTGTTTGTTGCGGACCTGGCTGAAAACGGCTTGCTGCGTGCCGGAGTGACTTTGCAAGAAGTGCGCATCAAAGGGCAACTCAGCCTGTCTGACGCGCAGATCATCAAGGCGCTTGGCATCCGTACAGGGCAATCCTTAGCAGGATTTGACGCCCATCAGGCCCAACGCAAACTCAGCGCTTTGGGACAGGTGAAAACGGCCCGCGTCATGCGCCTGTTGCCATCGACTGTATTGGTGGAAATCACCGAACGACGCCCGTTTGCCAGATGGCTGCATGACGGACAGATCGACCTTGTTGACAAGAGCGGCGTTATCCTGTCGAAAAGTTCACGCATTGAAAAATCGGCTTTTCCGCTGATTGCCGGGGAGGGCGCTGCAGAGCAGGCCGCCCAGCTCATTCGCTTGTTATCGGTCCATGAGGCGCTTGCCAAACGTATAAAAATGGCGGAGTGGGTCGAGCACTATCGCTGGAACCTGCACGCCAGAAATGGCGCGGTGATCCAGTTGCCACCGGCAAACCTGGCTCTGTCACTGGCCAGATTGATTTCCTTGCCCGACTGGCAAGCCATGCTGGAGCGCCCGCGTCTGGTTGTCGATATGCGCAGTGCGCAACAGGCCTTTGTGAGGGAGAGACGCGTTTCCTCTTCCCGCCTAGTTCCTCGAATTTAGGGGGAGGGTGAGCTTATGCAGGCCAAAAAACGTCGCAGATCAGAAAGCAGAAGTGCAGCTCTTGATATTGGCAGCAGCAAGATCGCTTGCATGATTGTCGAACAGCAGATTGCGCCGGGCGATGGCTCGGCTAGCGCTGATGTGCTTGTTCCGCATGTGCTGGGGATTGGTTATCAGCGCTCACAGGGCATCAAGGGCGGCGTTATTTTTGATCCGACCAAAGCTGAAAGTGCCATACGCGCCGCCGTTGATAAAGCCGAGCGATTGGCCGGTCTGACGATTGATGATGTGCATGTGTCGATCAATGCCGGGCGTCTGCGCTCGCATAATTATGGGGCCATGCTGGAAACGGCGGGCGCCAGGATCAAAGACAGCCATGTCGAGGTTTTGTTGCGCAAGGGGTGGCAACATCTGGCGAACGAAGATGATGCTATTTTGCACGCTCAGCCCATCGACTATGCGCTGGACGGGGCCACCGGGCTTGAACATCCAAAAGGCTTTCGGGGCCGTCATCTGTTTGCAGACTTCCATGCAGTTAGCGCTGACCTTGCTCAGGTGCGCCAGCATCTCTCTTGCATTGAGGACAGCTATCTTTCCCCCGCTTCAGTCATTGCCACTCCCTATGCCAGCGCTTTGGCCACCCTGCGCCCCGATGAGGCGCAAGAAGGGGCGATGGTGCTCGATCTAGGGGGGGGGACGAGCTCGCTGTCCATATTCACCAAGGACCGCTTTGTGTTTACCAGTTCGCTGGCCAAGGGCGGGCAGCAAATCAGCGCGGCGCTGGCCAGGCGTTTCAAAATGAGCGTGGAGGAAGCCGAACGTCTTAAGTTGCATATTGGCAGGCGACAGGATGAACGCCATGCCTACCCCAAAGCGCATGAGCTTATAGAGCGTCAGCTCATGGGTATTTTTCTGCATGAGAAGAAAAAAATACAAGATGCCGGTTTTCCGCTTGAAGCGCTGCGCTATGTCGTGCTGACCGGGGGCGGGGCTCTTTATTATGATGCGCCTCGTCTGGCGGCGCAGGTTTTTGGATTGCCCACAAGGGTTGGCTTGCCAAAGGCTGTTTCTGGCTTGCCGCCCCAACTGGTTAATCCGGCTTTTTCGGCTTTGTGGGGTATTATAGCCTATCAACAGCAAAAACCACTGGAGCTGGCGGATCGTTTCGCCGGGCCTTTGGGCAAGTCAGTCAAAGGATCGTTTTCCAGACTGGGCAGCTGGTTGCATCAGTTGACGGATTAAATGTATTTTTCTCTGTGGAAAACATCCCCGTTTCAACTCCCAAACGCAACATTCTGTTGGCTGATGGAATATGGTTTTAGGATGCGGATTTGTCGGGCTGGGTCAAGGGCCTTGTCGCGTAGCGATGCGCAGCACCCTTGAGGCTGACTGG
>JAKIUO010000219.1 GCA_021647535.1 Hyphomicrobiaceae bacterium | reverse complement strand
CAGCTTTGTCGGTAAGGTCGAGGGCCGTGTGTTTGGTGTGTTACCCGTCAGGCCCAGCCGCTTTGACATCACCCGCCTTGTTCCCATGCTTGAAGAGTTGCATGAACGGCTTGCCGGTGTGACGGTCGAGAACCTGCCCTATGGCGACTTCATCAGGCGCTATGATCGCAAGAACACGCTGTTTTACCTCGATCCCCCTTATTTTGGCAGCGAGAAATATTACGGCAAGGAGCTGTTTGCGCGCCAAGAGTTCACCAAGCTTGCCGATCAGCTGGCGACCCTGAAGGGGCAGTTCATTCTTTCGCTGAATGACACGCCGGAGGTCAGGGATATTTTTTCAGCCTTTGAGCAGGAAAAGGTTCAGACGAGATATAGCGTGAGCAGACGCTCCAGCAAAAAGACTGGCGAGCTGATCATTTTCTCGTGTTAAAGGACGAGCTGATCGACAAAAAGCCCCGCTCGCCATCACGGTGAGCGGGGCTTTCTTGCTGGCCCTATAGGCCAGTAGGCTGGAAGGAGAAAGCATGCTGTTGAGTGCGGAAGCCCATATTGCTCCTGGGCCTTGAAAATAATTCCACCAACTGTTTCAGGCATTATTTTTTTGCCTGATCTGGTTAAGCCAACCGTCGAACAAAGCTTTTCGGTAGCTTTTATCTCCATTACTCTCAATTGAGTAGCAGTAGTCATCCTTTATCCTTCCTCAAGTCGCTTGTCACAATCAGCGCAAATCAGCTTGGCGCTGGGCTTTGTCCAGACATTCAATCCGCATGACGGGCACGACAGCTTGGCTCTGGTCTGCTTTTTGGCGGCAACACTCACCCCGACCTGCGGCAAGACCCGTGTGCCCGGCGGATTGGGCGCAACCGGCGGGCTTTCCGCCATGATAAGGGCAGACAGGCGATCCTGCCACAATGAAAAATCCTCTTTCATGAACGCGGCGATTGCGGCCTCGAGCAAACCACCCTTGATCAAATAATCGCTGATATGATCCCCCACCTTGGCCCCGCCCGGCAATCCGGTGGATGAGGGCATGAGACCAAGGCTCTCCATCTTGTCGGCCCACTCTTTATTATGATAGCGCGCGCGCCCCGGATTGCCGAAATGATGCTGCCACAAATGACACATCTCATGAACCAGCGTCTGAAAAAACTCGGTCAGATTATCAAGATCAAAATGTAGCGGGTTGAGCGCGATCTCGTCCGTGTGGATGTTCTGAGCGTTGCGAAACGCTGCCTTTGAAAAATAGCCCATGGTGCGCTTTTTGCGCTGCAAGGTGATTAGGCAGCCGGGCAGCTGCCCAAAAAACAGCCGCTCATTGAAAAAGTCATAAGCCCGCTGAAGATCTTCATATCCCTCTCGTGTCGGCTGCATATTCCTGCTACATTATTCTTGTTTGGTTGTCACAAAAGCCGTCAAGCCTTTGATTTATATGAAAGGTAAAATCTCGTCATTGTCACCTATGGCATTGAAATAACAGGGGTCCTTTAAGTCTGGGGGACCAGGGGTCGGAGGTTCAAATCCTCTCGCTCCGACCATTTATTTCAATGACTTAGGTTGTTTTTCTGTTTTGATAGTTGTCACGGTTGTCAGTCCGGTTGTCACTTTTGCGGCCCATGTGGTCGCAAAAAGTTCCATTGCGGCGCTGGCGGTTTCCCTTGTTCGGCTGGTGTAGGTGTCCAGGATTTTCTGGCTGCCGGGCAGTGAATGACCAGAAATGGTGGCGATTTGCTGAGGGGTGGCTCCTGCCTGCGTGAGCAGGGTGATGAATGTGCCGCGCAGATCGTGGAATGTCAGATTTTCTATTCCGGCCCGCCGTGCTGTTGCGCGCCATCTTTGCTTGAAATTATCAGCCTTCCATGGCAGGTCTTTACGGCTGGTCATGATTGTAACGGCCTGTCGGCGTTCTTTGTTGATTGCGGCCAGAAGATTTTCCGATAATGGGATGAGGACGCGGCTTCCCCCCTTACTTTGATTGATCTCCAGCCAGCCGCCATCAAAGGCCGTCCATGTCAATTTGAGCAAATCGCCTTGGCGTTGCCCTGTATGCAGGGCCATCATCATGGCCAGCTGCATTTCAGGTCGGGCTGCCAGCATGAATTTTTCCACATCCAGCCTGCTCCAGATATTGTTGGCGCGGTTTGTGGTGTAGAGCTTGCCGGGTCGATTGAAGTGATTGATGTTGAGATAGCCGCGATCAACAGCCTGCGTGATTATTTTGCGGATCACCGACCACATATAGTCGGCCTGTCTGGGTGATTTTTCGCCGATTTCATCACGCCATTTCATGAAAAGACCACGCACACGACGATCCTCAAGCGCTTTTATCGGCATAGTGCCGAATTTTTCTTCTATTTCGGCGATCCATCTGGTGTCCCCCTCTTTTGTGCTTGGTGCCAGGCTGATATAGGCGGATGATTTTTTATACTGGGTGATCAGCCATGCGAGCTGGCCCCTGTTGCGCTCTTCAAATTTTGCCGCTTCGGCATAGGAGGCCAGAAATTCAGGCGTTTCCGGCTCACCTTTGATGCGCTTGTTTGTGCGTCTATGGTAGTAATATGTGCGAGTCGTTCCGTCTTTGAGGTGTTTTTTGACGGTTTTTATATGTTTGAGCCTAATGTCCATTTGCTGACAGCCATTCATCAAGAGGAGCGATCTGTTCTTTTTGCTCAATTCCCGATAGTTTGTCCAGCGCCATATCGATGGCCCGCAGATCCCAGCGGTGCGTTCCGGGTAGAGGTCCAGGCACTTTGCCGCGCCGCACCCAGGCACGAAAGCCAGAGACGGACAGGCCGCAATAGCTGGCAGCCTCATCAATATTAATGCCGCGCGGTTCAGGCATTTTCATGCTCCCGTTTTGAAAGCCAGCGCGGCCTTAGAGTCAAAAAACCAATGGCATGGTGTTTTCATGCTGGCACCCCTTCAGGATCGTCCTGAAAGCACAGGCTGTTGGCAAAGCTGCAGAGCTCGATAACGCGATCGTAGGGCATATCGCCGTCATTTATCACAAGTTCGGTCTCGAACAACTGTGTCGTCTTCAGTTTCGCCGCCCAATTTTCAAAGCCGCTATAATCTTTTTCTTTGGCAAAAAGTTTCATCCTCTGGACGATCAATTCTCTTGTTGTTGCGGCCAGCGCCACGGCCAGCCGTCTTTCCTTGCTCGTGCTCATCATACCTCCTCCAGCTTGTGCATATCGCGATGCACGAAGAACTTGCCGTCTGGGCCACAATCCTTTTTGCTGCGGCTCTGGCGCTGATAATCGCAATCCTCACCCAAAATGGTATGTCTGAACCGGCTGCAACGTATATAATATCCACAGGCAGTCTTCTTGCCATACCGGCACTGCCAACATCTGTCATCAATACTCATTTCATCCCCCCTTGTTCGAGAACTTTTTGCAGCAGGTCGGCGGCTTTTTGCATGTCCTGGGCCTCGCGTTCACTGTCGGCGATCTGCTGGCAAAAGCTGATTGAATTTAATCGGCGGATCGCCTTTGCCAGCGCTTTGGCTTTTTGCTCATCAAGGACGAAATTGACTTCCAGCAGATATTTTGTATTGCACACAACATCTCTCCTGCCTGCTAAAGATAAAAAGCCAGCGCGTTTTGGGTGATTGTGCTGGCGCTGGCGTTGATCCGTTTGGCAACAGGGGTCATGCCGGCTTCAACGATCATTTTCATTGTCGATGCCATTTGCGACCGCTCCACATCCTTGCTGATGAGGATTTCAGTCCCGGCATTATTCATGGCGAACAGCTCATACATGTCTTGTCTCCTTTCTGGTTTTACGTTCAGCGCCAGGGTTAAAGGGCAGGATGAGGCAATCCTCCTCCATGTGTCGCGCTTCCAGCCGTAAATCGTCCAGTTCGCCGGTCAGCGTCTCAAAAGCGAGTTGGTGGGCACCATATTTTTTCAGTGCCCCCGCTGCGTTTTTGATAGTGAGCACCAGATAGTCTACCGGGTCGAGCCCTCTGAGGTTCTGGCCCATATTCGGGCTTTTGATCTGCGTAGCTTTATGCGACATCTTTTTTCCTTTACGATGGCTCCACGAAGTACCGGCTGAAGCAGGACTGCTGAACTTCGAAAACAATACAAAATGTGTGGCTATAGGTCAACCCCAAAAGGGTTAATCGTGTTAATACATTATGTATGTTGATATTTGGCTAAGGGGGATGATGTGGTGATGAGGCTTGGATTGCTTCTTGCTTGGCTGATATCTGGGGGGATTATCGGGGGTGGCTTGTTTGCTTTGCTACTTACAACCTCTTGGGTTGGCCCAATCTTGATAGTGTTGGCGGGTTTTTGGATTTTACCGCCAATAGCCGAAAGCATAATCAAGGATAGCAAAGAAAAACATTCTAAAATGAAATTGATCCTGACAGCTTTTTTCTGTCTGTTTTTGGGTTTTGTGATTACCGGCGTTGCCATAGACGAAAAAGAGGCGTTGGATAAAGGCTTTTCGTCTGAAGCGGAATATTCGGAAGCGAAGAAATTGGGGCTTTCCACCCCTGAGCAATTAAGAACGGCTAAAAACAAGGCGGTGAAGATGAAGAAGCGAGAAAATCAGCGAAAAAGAGAAGAGAATCCT
>JAKIUO010000218.1 GCA_021647535.1 Hyphomicrobiaceae bacterium | reverse complement strand
CTGAAATTCAGATAATTGAAGACAGGCTGAACAGACGACCCAGAAAATGTCTCAACTACAAAACCCCATATGAGGTGTTTTCAAAGACGTGCACAGATGTTGCGTTTCAATGTTGAAGGGGCGTTTTCTATAATATCGGCTCTGCCGCAAAGCTTTGGTGAGCTGAGAAAGGTGTGAGTCTGATTCACGGCCTGCCGTAGCTCATCGGCGGTTAATTCACACGCAAAAACATGGATCACATCAAGGATATCGACGATGGCAATATCGCGTCCATATGGCTCGATAAAACTGAGCATGTCAGTTGGATTAGCAAGCTGGGAGTCTGCATTCACACCTGACGCAATAATCGCATATTTAAGCAATCCTGCACCGTCCATCTTGGTACGAAAATCACTCACTCTGTTTTTCCAGTCTGGCCTGACTGTCACCTCATATGCAGCAATGAGCCTGCCATCCCGAAATTCTTCGATATCACCAGAAGTCGCGTCGAATTTATCTGAGGCATGGACATGGTGGGTCTTGATTTCATGACCAAACCGTTTCCGATGTACGTGCAACAGGCCAGCAATAACGAATTGCTGCACATTTCCCTCGGAAGGTATTTTAATCAGGTTCGTGAAAAGAATGCGAGCTTTTGCATAGGTCAACACATCAGCTCCAACTGGTGGCAATGGAGCAACCAATTGACGAGTTTCAGCGAACCGTGCTGCCACATAGTCTGCTGCCGCCAACCGTTTGTCCGCAGGCAATTGCTCAATGGCTGTTACTAACGCACTGAACCGCACATCCCCGTTTAACCGAGCCGCAGTCACGTTGCCTTTCCATCCTAAATTTTCACCAAAAGCGGTGATGGAATTATGGAGTGATATATGGCGCAAGTTCAGTTCGTTTGCGAGTTTCTTGTCCCCCCACTTGCCACGGATACCCGTTGGGATTGTATTGCAGTTCCATTGAAAATCCTTAGTCGAATAGAAAACAAAGAACAAAGATGCCAAGCGGACACTATTTGATTTATGGCTCAACTGCCTGTCTAGAACGTCACGCAGCTTGCGTTCTGGAACTTTTGTGAGGCGCTCACCGTCAATGAAAGCATCGATCCGCTCCAATGCGGCAGTGACAGCTTCTTCTATTTTTTTGTTTCTTCCGCTCATTAAGAAACCGCCGCAAACAATGGGGTCTGGTTCTCTGAAGGTAGATGGGTTAAAGGCGATACAGAACCGCCTTCGAGCTGTTCAACTACTGCACGCGCCACAACCTCTGCTAAATCGGGTGGCACAGCATCACCAACCTGAGTGTATTGGGATGACCTTGACCCGGCGAACTTCATTCCCGCCGGAAAAGACTGAATGAGAGCAGATTCCTCAATCGTCATTCGTCGTGCACCAGGAACCTCGCCAGACCATGGCTCACCGCCAGACAACAAGTGCCGATTATATTCAACAGCGATATTTTGGGTGTCAATCCAATGGGTCTTGTATCCACCTGCCGCCGCCAAAATCGTATGACATGGGGCGGCCATATCAATCGGCCGACCACCGCCATTATAGACCTGACCGGCATATGGACTACGTCGCGTATCCGGATATTTTGCGAATACGACCGGGCAATCTGGGGGCTCGCCAAAAGGCTCGTGAGAAATGATCTCGCCGGATGTTTTATATAGCCTGTTCGTTGTCGGACCATGTGTGGGATTGGGAAACCAAAAATCACCGTCACGGAAACCTACGATAAAAAGACGGCGGCGTTTTTGCGGGACACCATAGTCAGCAGAATACAGAACCCGCCAAGAAACATTGAAACCCATTTCCTCAAATTCAGTGATCAGCCCGACCAAGTACTGGATGCGTTTACGGGTCGTCAAACCGGGGACATTTTCAGCAACAAACACTGCAGGCTTGACTTCACTCAACACCCTAATAAACTCAGGAAACATATTCCTTGGGTCGCTGGTGCCACGCTGCAAACCACCTGTTGAGAAAGGCTGACAGGGAGGACCTCCATAAACAATATCTATTTTTCCTGCATACTTATGGAAATCAATTGTTCGAATATCACTACAAAAATGATCTGCATCTGGTGTATGCCAGCTATATGTCTCCACAGCATCCTTACGCTTTTCAACACACACCAGCGGCTCTATCCCTGCTCGCTTAAAACCAAGTGTCATACCGCCGGGACCAGAAAATAGATCAAGACCTCTCATTTATCCTCCAATATCGTGGCAGACCGTTCACACGGACCTCAAACTACTACCCAAATTAAAACAGCTTGTGCTAGTTCAACAGATTCTTGAACTGCTCGCAAACTCTGAAACCCGCTTACCCACATAAACACGTCGATTAGAACGACCTTAATCCCAAATTTTCTGCCTGTCGGGTTTTCATCGCTCATCGCCTTCCCTTCTCGCTCGATTGGGATCGACCTGCCTGCTTTTCTGCTCGGCGCAACGGGCACGGCCACGCAGATCTGCGGCCAGATCGTCAAGCTGATCCGGCGGCGTTCGTTCCACCCAGATTTTGACCAGTTCGAACAGGGTATTGTATCGGTAGGGTTCCGGCAGTTCGGCCACTCTTTGCCACAGCGTGATCGCGCGAACCCTGCACAACCGGTCTCGCTCACCGACTGGCAAACCGGGGAACTTCGTCTTTTCACTCATCTGCTGCCTCCCGCCAGTAACGCCTGTGCTTTCTTCTCGCCAAGGATGCGACGGGTGGTGTTCTCAAACCAGATGTCATCGGGACTTTTGGTCTTTGTCTTTTCCTGCAAACCAAAAACAGGGGGCGCACCGGCATTGTCCTCCAGCCAGCAACCATTGTTCAGCCATGTGCAGGGCATTTTGGTAAACCGGGCCTCCCTGCCAACCATTTTGCTGGCATACAGCTTCGTCCCGGCCAGCAACTGGCGGGTGGTTGCCTTGAAATCTGGATCCCTGCCAGAAACAATCGCTCGATATTTTCGCCGTGCTTTCAGCTTGTCCTGCTTGCGTCCCGGAGGAAAGGCGCGCCAGAATTTTTCAAATTCAAGATCGATAATTTCCTCATCCTCATCAGGCGAAGCCGTCTCAGCCTTTGGGGGGTTATGGGGGGATTTAGTGTTTTTAATGCCTTCTTGTTTGTCCCGCTGCTGTCCCACCTTGTGATTTTCCGGCGGATCATCACTGTTATTATTAGCGTTACTACAATCACTTGCGTTACATTCAGGCTGTCCCGCAACTGTCCCGGCCTTGTCTTTTGGCAAAGAAACTCGCTGAAATCTGGCATAATTACAGATCGTTATGACCAGCTGCTGACACCCTCCCCCAGTCTGCTTCATAATCATACCGCAGGCAGCAATCCGGTCGAGGAAGCGGGCCACTTTTGATTTTGACCACTGCCAGGCCTCTGCCATAAAACGAATGGAGGCCGTCAACTGGCTTCTCTCAAGCTCAATGATATTGCCGGAAATCCGCCTTTTTCGCTTCTTCCATGCCGCCTCCTTGATCAACCACAGCCACGCCTCGCGCTGGGTAAATGGCTCTGGATCAAAATCCGGGTCGTCAAATAGCCCCCGGTCAACGGCAAATACCCCCATTACACTCATATTGTCCCCCTTTCAATAACCGCCAGGTCGCGGATGGCATTGGATTGCATGTCGGCAAACAGGGTGACCGGCGCGCCGGTCTGGCCCGCCCGCTGCTTGGCGACAATGATTTCAAGTTGGTTGCGCACAGTGTCCAGCGCGGACAGGCGGCTCGCCTCTTTTGTCGGATCGTCATGCTTGATGCGCTCGAGATAATAGGCGTCGCGATAGACAAACATGATATTGTCGGCGTCCTCTTCGAGGCGCCCGCTGTCCCTCAGATCGCTCATAAGTGGTCGTTTGTCTTCACGCTGTTCAACGGCGCGCGAAAGCTGATGCAGGGCCAACACTGGCACATTGAGGCTTTTGGCCATCTCAGCCAGCGCCGCGCTGATCTCTGAACGTTCGCCATAGTTATTGCCTGCATAGCGCGATGACGGACGTATTTTGCCAAGGTGGTCGATGATGACCAACCCCAACCCTCCCCCGCTTTTTTCCAGAAACTGATGATGCCGTCTGGAGCGCGAGATGATTTCCGATATTCGCAGACCGGGCTGCTCATCAATATAAAGAGGCACGCCTTCCAGCTTCTTCAGGCCATCATAATAAAGACGGCGCACGACAGGCTCGCTCAGCCCGCCACGCCGCAGATCCTTGTAGGCAATGGGGTCGTCGCGGTGCCACGCCTCATCAGTCAGGCAGCGCCCACCAAAAGCCTCCGCTGTCATCTCAAGAGAAAAATACAGCACATTATGCCTGGCCTTTGCTGCTTTGAGGCCAATGGAGACAGAAACCGCCGATTTGCCCATGGAAGGGCGACCGGCCAGCAGTGAAAATTCTCCCCGATAAAATCCGCCAATGCGATCATCCAGTGATTTGAAACCGGTGGTCACTGGTGGATCCGTATCTGGCGACGTCGCCCGCTCCAAAGCCTCTTTGGCAGCAGCGTCGATGGAGAAACTGGTTTTGCGCTGGATGCGATGGGCAGCGATGACATCGTCAAGCTGTGAGATCGCTTCGACTGCCAATTCGCCCGGTGCCA
>JAKIUO010000217.1 GCA_021647535.1 Hyphomicrobiaceae bacterium | reverse complement strand
TGATCGCAATGCTCATTTGATAATCCCCCCCCAGTTTATAGAGGGCCAGACGCGCCGCGCTTTCGCTCATTTTCCGGTGTAACACGACTGCCCTGCTCCAGAGCTGCACCGCGTATTTCTGCCTGTTTGACAAGCGCAAACGTGCCGCCAGCCGGTTCTCATTTCCCGGTGCCAGCATAAAAAGTGCTCCCAACCGCTCAATGGCATCAGGCGAACGATCAAGCGCACGCTCCAGCTCCAACCAGTTCCCAAAACGGTGGAGCTGTGGCACCAGACCGGTGAGCGGCAGTATCAGACCATGGGCAAACATCACCTTAAGCACAGGCCCGGCATTTTTCGCCACCAGCAACCGTAAAAACTCGGCCCCAATACGCTCGCCAGAAAGGCCGGACAGCCCCGCTTGCAAACGAACGCAGGCGGACAGCCCGGGCTCATCAAGCGCCCCCTCACCATATTGGGCATTGAAACGAAAAAACCGCAAAATACGCAAAAAATCTTCGCTGATACGATCACCGGCACAGCCGATAAAGCGCACCCGTCTGGCCAGCAAGTCTTCATAGCCGTCCAGCGGGTCGAAAATCGTGCCATCAAAATCGGCATAAAGGGCATTCATGGTAAAGTCGCGCCTTGCAGCATCCTTTCGCCAGTCATCGGTAAAGGCCACCTGCGCATGGCGGCCATCGGTTTGCATATCAACGCGCAAAGTTGTGACTTCAAACACCACTTTCTTGATGACAATTGTCACTGTGCCATGCGCCAGCCCTGTGCCAATCGCCTTAAACCCGGCTTTTTGCGCCAGTTCCATAACGTGCTCGGGCGGCGCGTCCGTTGCCACATCAAAATCATGAATAGCTTCTCCAAGCAGGGCATTGCGCACGACCCCGCCCACAAAACGAGCCGTATAAGCACTATCGGCAAACATCTGCTCCAGCAAGCAACTGGACGATGAAGATAACCAAGGGTCTGATATTTTGGGTATAGCAACGCTCATCGACGAGAGGATTTTCCAAGCTTTGGGGACATTTGCGCATCTGGTTCAAAATGTCCTGGTTCGATCTGACCGTTTTCATTCATGCGTGGCGGACTATAATGCGCCTGCGGCCCTTCTTGTTCATGGGAGGCCAGAAAATACAATCCCCCCATACCCAAAACACTGCCAACCAGCACCAGAACCAATATGGGTGCATCACCCATAATCTCTTTATGCCCACGTGCGCCGTGAAACAGCCACTTCCAGAATGCATACACCACAAAAGGTGTCAGAAACAAAAGCACGTCGAAAATCATCACTCTGGTCATTTTTGTTCAAACAGCCTTTCTTGCAGCATCTTCAGAATGGCGGCGGTCGCCCCCCAAATCCTGTATGTGCCATAATCAATAACATAGAAACGACGCTCAACCCCGCCCCAAAACAGTTTTTCCAACCGGTAATTGTCTGGCGACATCAAATAGTCCAGCGGCACCTCGAATATTTCGGCAACTTCACGCGCACAAGGGCGCAAGGTAAAGGCCGGGTCAAGCAGTCCGACCACGGGATAAATACAAAACCCTGTTCCGGTATCATGGCGCTCCAAATGTCCTAAAAGCTCTATATATTTAGCTTCAACTCCTGTTTCCTCAAAGGTTTCACGCAAGGCCGTGGCCTCTATATTCTTGTCATGGCCCGCGATCTTGCCACCGGGGAAACTGATCTGCCCGGCATGATGGGGATGATCATCCGCCCGCCTCGTCAACAAGATATGGGGACGATCATGGTGATTGACAATCGGCACCAACACAGCTGCCGGGCAAAGAGCTTTTTTATCCTGCTGGAAATCTTCATGTGTGACCGCTTCGTCCGCGTTCGCCCCAAAGCACAATTGCTGGCGCAACCGTCGGCGCGCCTCAATCTTGAAGCGCGTTTCAGCAAAGCCGTTTTCTTGCCTGTTTTGTTTGCTCATAATGGCGACTATAACCTTGTTGAACGGTTCAAACCATCAAACATGCAAGAAAATATACACGCTCAACAAGCCTGATATATGATGATTTCTTCTTTTTTTGCGACAAAAGGTTCCAGCGAGGCCAAAGCCTCTATATAATTGGTTCTCATGACAAGCCTGAAACAAACAGACGAAGACCTCGTCACCTCGATTGAAGCAGCCGGCGAAGAACTCTCACGCGTGAGAGAAGCAGCCGCTTCGGTTATTTTTGGACAAGAAAATGTAATCGAACTGGCGCTGATTACCGTGCTCGCCGGGGGCCATGCCCTGCTAATCGGCGTGCCGGGCCTCGCCAAAACCCTGCTGGTGGAAACGCTGGGCACGGTGCTGGGGCTTGATGAACAGCGCATCCAGTTCACCCCTGATCTCATGCCCTCGGATATTCTGGGTTCTGAGGTGCTGGAAGAAAGCGAAAGCGGCAAACGTCATTTTCGGTTTATCAAGGGACCGGTGTTCGCCCAGCTCTTGATGGCTGACGAGATCAACCGTGCCTCGCCCAAAACCCAGTCTGCTCTGTTGCAGGCCATGCAGGAGCATCATGTGACCGTGGCCGGTGAGCGCCATGATCTGCCCGCCCCGTTCCATGTGCTGGCGACGCAAAACCCGCTGGAGCAGGAAGGCACCTATCCTTTGCCCGAAGCCCAGCTTGACCGCTTTTTATTGCAGATTGATGTCGATTATCCCGATGAAAGCTCCGAGCGCCGCATGTTGCTGGAGACGACTGGCCCAACGAAACACAAGGCAATTTCTGTGTGGTCCGGCGAGCAGCTGATGAAAACCCAACAGCTGGTGCGTCAGATCCCGGTTGGAGAAAGCGTCGTTGAGGCCATCTTGCAGCTGGTGCGCTCGGCCCGTCCCAATAGTGAAAACGCCAAAGACAATCTGTCCGATATGATCGCCTGGGGTCCAGGGCCACGCGCTTCACAAGCCCTGATGATGGGCGCGCGCGCCAAAGCCTTGCTGGATGGCCGTCTGTCCCCTTCGATTGATGATGTCATCGAGCTGGCCGAACCGGTATTAAAACATCGCATGGCTCTGAGTTTTGCAGCCCGCGCTGAAGGGGTCACCCTGCCGCAAATCATCAAACAACTGACTGCAAAGCTCGACTGATCCTGACCATTTGAAAGGCTGCCAGCTGTGGATTTTCCAGCGAATGATTATGAGCAAGAGGCGCATGGGCTGGCGGGCCGTATGCCCGCATTGCTGGTTGACGCCTCGCGCATCGCCAATACGCTGGCCCATGGTATTCATGGGCGCAAGCGTCAGGGACCGGGGGAGACTTTTTGGCAGTTCCGCCCTTATGAAAGTTCTGACAGCGCCAGCAATATTGACTGGCGACGCTCGGCGACGACCGATCGTCTGTTTATCCGTGAACGTGAATGGGAAGCCTCGCACACCCTCTGGCTATGGCCCGATCTGTCGCCTTCCATGAGCTTTGTCTCGCACCAGTCGCAAAGCCGCAAGTCTGAGCGTGCGCTCGTTCTGACGCTGGCCATTGCCGAAGTGCTGGTGCGCGCCGGTGAGCGTATCGGCCTGCCCGACCTGATGATGCCGAGCCACCAGCATACGGCTCCGCAATTGCTGGCGCGCAATATCGCTGCGCATACGGATCACCCGGCCTTTATGGACTTTCCCCTGTCGCGCCAGATGAAACGCTATAGCGAATGTATTTTGTTCAGCGATTTTTTAATGCCGGTGGAAGAAGTCACCACCCTGATCCGCACCCTTTCGGGTCGTGGGATCAAGGGCCATCTGGTGCAGATCCTTGATCCAGCTGAAGAAACCCTGCCTTATCAGGGCCGTGTGCGCTTTGAAAGCATGGACAAAAAGCTCTTCGTGCTGGCCGGACGCGCTCAGGAAATGCGGGCTCAATATCAAAAAAGACTGCTCGCGCACCGTGAAACCATTGCGCAAACGGCGCAACGTCACCAGTTCAGCTTCATGGTCCATCACACCGACCGCCCGGCTTCGCAAGCTCTGCTGGCGCTCTATGCTCGCCTTGGCCCGCAATTGCCCGGATCGGGGTCAGGAGCCGGGATCAGCAAAAAAGAAAAGGCGCGCCCATAATGTCGCTGTTGCCCATCGGATTTCTATCCCCGTGGATCTTGCTGGCCGTGTTGGTTCTGCCGGTCATCTGGTGGCTGTTGCGCATCACACCGCCCGCGCCTGAACATGTATTTTTCCCGGCCACCCGGCTTTTGCTTGGCATCAACAAGGAAGAGCAGGACAGCGCCCACAGCCCGTGGTGGCTCACCCTTTTGCGGCTGCTGGCCGCCGCTGCCATCATATTTGCACTGGCCCGTCCGGTGCTTAATCCGCAAACCAGCTCTCTTGATAAAAGCGATTTGCTGGTCGTATTGGTCGATAATGGCTGGGCCTCAGCTGGCAATTGGGGAGAGCGTTTTGAAACCTTGATGCAACTGCTCGATCAGGCCGAACAGCAAAACCGGCCCGTAATCGTCAAGGCGACCACGGACCCAGACTCCCGCGCCTCATTTACGCCAATCAGCGCCTTTGCGGCCCGAAAAAAGCTTGCCGGACTGGTGCCGCAGCCCTTTGCCCCTGAGCGCCTGAAGCTTTTAAAGCTGCTCGAAAAAAACCGGCCAGCCGACAAAAAAATCTCTT
>JAKIUO010000216.1 GCA_021647535.1 Hyphomicrobiaceae bacterium | reverse complement strand
AATTGAAAGGGTAACCTCATCGATAGAAAACGCATTTGGGAACCTTTTTAGCATATTTTAACCCTGTACTGGCATTTTTAAAGTGAGGTACACCCCAACGCTCTGGATAATCATGGCCAAAATAGATTTTGAACAGCTCCGCTTTGTCATTGTTGACGACAATGCCCATATGCGCCGCATTTTACGCACCATGCTGCGTGCCTTTGGCTCGCGTGAGATTTATGAAGCTGAAGAAGGTGCTTCTGGTCTTGAGGCCGTCGAAGCCTATCAACCTGATATTTTGATCACCGATCTTAAAATGCCGATCTTCGATGGCATTGAGCTGACCCGCATGATCCGCAATCCTGACGGCTTTTCACAGGCCTATCTGCCGATCATCATGCTCTCAGCCTATTCCGAAAAACATCAGGTGATTTCCGCACGCGATGCCGGTGCCAACGACTTTATCTGCAAGCCTGTCTCCGCAACAACTCTCTATGCCCGCATAGAAAGTATCATTGAGCACCCGCGTCCCTTTATTCGCACGGCCAGTTATTTTGGCCCAGACCGCCGCCGCCAGGAAAATGTGTTTTCAGGCGATGAGAAACGTGTTGTTGATAGCGATCAGTTTGTTCAAATCCCCGACTAAGGACGTCCGCAAAAATAATCGAACGATTTGTCTTGTCTTTTTATCCGTCAGCTTCGTTCTGCAAAGGGTTATGTAGCTGGAACTACACGCCCCTTTGCACGCCTCCCTGACAAACAAAAACCTGGCGTCAAATTTATTCGCTAATTTCTGCGATTGTCCTGATATTGAAATCCCTTTGAAGCAAGGCCGTTTACACTATGGATCAGCCCACCAGACAAAAAGCGCTCCCCCCAAAGGAGCTGCCCTCTAAAAAATTGCCCCAAAAAAAACTACAATGGCCTCAATTTGAAGTCATTCCAGTCAAAAACACCCTCAAGAAAAAAGCACTGACCGCTGGCAATCCCAAAGACGCCATTAGCCGGGCAACACAAAAAGCTGACAGGGCAATGGAACAGCTCTCCCACAAGTTTCCCCTATGGATGCAAAAGGAAAGCAAACGTCTGTTTGCCATTCGTCAGGAAATGAGCGCCAACGGGCCTAGCGAAGACCTTCTGGATCGCCTTTTCACTTGCGCTCACGATATCAAAGGGCAGGCCACGACCTATGGTTATCCGGTCGTCGCCATGGTCGGCAAATTGCTGGCCGATCTGATCGAGCACGCGCCTGAACCCTGCAAGATCCCCCTGACCGTCATAGATCAGCATGTCGATACCATCCGGGCGATTGTCGCACAGGACCTGCGTGGCGTGGGTAATGCCCAGACCAAAAATATCATCGCAGGATTGCATGTGCTTGACCGCACAACGCTAAAAAGACTGGGCCTCAGGCTCTCTGCGGCCTGATGAGCCTTCAATAAAACACCGGCAGGCCAATCAATGGCTCGTGAAAAAGAAGCATGAAACCCCAGGCCACAAGCGCCATCATCGGCACCAACAGGCCAATTTCTCGCAGGGCGACCGCAACATTCTGGTCGCCGCGTCCCACTGCCCCAAATGGCAGGTTGGAGGTTTGCTGCAAGACCTCGCACCAGCGCTTCGCCTCAATCAAACGCGCCCGGCGCGCATCAATGGGCCAAGTGCCGAATAGCGCCAACACCAGAAAATAACCAAACAAAGACAAACCGGCCGGGTCAGCATTATTCAGCATATGCACGCCTGCCCATAAGACAAGCGCCCATAAAAACGGGTGACGGGTGATCCGCAATATACCAGTGATGGCCCCGCGCTCTGCCAAAACGCTGTCAGCCGTCAACAGCACCGGAGATTTTCGCCCCAAAGCCGCCGCCGCCAGAAAGAACGCCATCAACATCAAAACCGCACTTAGCGCGCGCACAAAAGGCGTTGTGACAAAAAACGCGCCGTCATGATCCGCGCGCCAAAAGGCGCTGAACAACCAGACGAACATGATCAGCGAGAGGGCCGAGTAGGCCAGCATGAAGCCCTTTTTGCCCAGACGCTCGATCGCCACTGCCCTTAAACCGGTTGAAGGAAGCGCGTGAAAAAGCGTAAAGACCAGAATTGACAGCCATAGCTCTGTCATTGTTTTTTGCCTTTTTATGCTTCTTGTTTTTCTTCTTCGTTTTGTTCGTGTGAGGACTGTTTTTCTTTTTGGAGCTGGAGCTGTTCTTTCGCACCTTTTTGGCGACCTCGCCAACAAAAGCTTTGCCTGAATTAGGCCCCTTGTCGTCCCTGTTTGTATCACTTTCACTCTCACCTGGCAGCGCGTCCGATTGTCCCCCGTGCAAATCGGTCTGATCAAGCTCCCAGTGTTTATCATCAAGCGCCAGCACCGGCACGCTTTTACCGTGGCCATTTTCATAAAGGTCAGCCGGATATTCGGTGGTCCCCCAGACCAGCTGTTTATAATCAAAACCATGTTCAACGGTCGGTTTGACGATGCGGAAATAGGGCGACAGGTCAAAATCACGCGGCGCAAACAAAGAATGATGGCGGATATGCAAGATTTCGCGCCGCGTATAGGTCCCCAGACCATGCTGCTTTTCTTTTTTACGAACGCGCTCTACACGCGGCAACATGGGATAGCGCACTGATTGAAAGGCCTGCGCGATCAAAGTCGAGCAAATCGCTCTCGTCGGTTCCCCCGAACCAATGGCGATCATGCGACGGCGCCAGCGCAGGGGCACAGGAGGCGTTGGCATCAAAAAACGCATAAGATCGATGATATTGCGCATGTCATATTGCAGACCAAGGCTGCCCACCATAAAGTCAACGACCTTTTTACGATCTTTGCGGGTCAGACCAACCGGGCGGCAGATGCGTGTGTTGAAACATTCATATTTGTCGAGTGCCACCGCCACACAGCCCTCGCCCAGATTGACCTCAACAAGGGTCAGGCGCTTGCCGTTCTTGTCACGTTTTTCGCTGAGCGCATCCCCAATATAGAGCGCCGCATGTGACCAGGTGGACTGGGTGAGATATTTGATGCCTGAGGAAATTTTCTGATTGCCCTCGACCAGTAAAACATCGCCAGGGCGCAAGACGCGCTCAAGTGTTTCGGGATCAGAAGGTGTGAAAGGCTCGTAACCACTTGATTCGCGCGCCAGAATATCTGCAAGCTTTTCGCCTGCCTTGTCCAGTATGCCATTGACAAAACTCATATGCCGCACTCAAACATTTCCGCCCTGTTCTTCAACCGTTCAGAGCACCACTCAAAATAACGACCTTCATTATGACATATATAAGTATAAAAGCCGTGAAGAGGTCAAAACTTGATTAAATCGAGGCACCCCCCAATAGACACGCCCCGCTTATAGTGAAGCAATCAGAGCAAACAGGCCAATCGGAGCCAGCAAAGTCCATTGCGGCAACACCATGGGATCTTCGAACCACAAAAAAGACAGCCCTACATACAGACCAGCAAACAACAGATAAAATAAGCCAAGCAACACACCTATGGGACGGGCTTTGGCCGGTCCCACCCAAAAGGCCCAGAAAAAAGCCAGAGCCGACAGCCCAAATAACAGGCTGATCGAATGCCAGACCACCATGATCACGGCACGCACCGACAGTTCGACCTGGCTCGCCATCACCGGATTAAGCGTATCGCCCCCCCCCAACACAGCATGTACCCCGCCCGTTGCCAGACAAACCACCCCGGCAAGCAAATAGAACCAGCGCATAAACTTATCCCTTTATTTTCAGAGCTTTGATTAACCATAATGTAAGTCAAATCACCTAGTCTAGACAAGTGTTCTCATAGTTTTGTGGTTTTTTGTTCTGTTGTGTTGTAACGAAGCGTTAAAAGGGTTTGGTATGTCTGTTCGCCAGTTTGGAAGATCATCAGCGCTTGGCCGTTTTATCGGTTTCGCAGCCTTCACCCTTTTCACCCTCATCATCACAACCAGCATTTTTGCCCTGTGGTTTGATCGCAACTATTCTGACGATCTGCGCGCCACCTTGCACCACAAAGCGCCCATCATCACCGTTTTATCGGCGGATGGTCATGTGCTGGCCAAGCGAGGGGTGCACTCTGGCGATATTTCCCTTGATGAGCTGCCGCACTCCTTGATTGATGCGGTGATTGCCACTGAAGACCGACGCTTTTTCTCCCATTATGGCATTGACCCACGCGGCTTTTTACGGGCTGTCTGGAATAATATTGCCAAAGGGCGGTTACGCCAGGGCGGCAGCACCATCACCCAGCAACTCGTCAAAAATATCTTTTTAACCCGAAAACGCACCATGACCCGCAAATTTCGCGAGCTGGTGATTGCCTTCTGGCTGGAAGCCCATTACAGCAAACAACAAATATTGGAGCACTATTTCAACCGCGTCTATTTCGGCTCCGGCGGCAAGCACGGTATTGAAGCGGCGGCCCAATATTTCTTCAACACATCCGCCAAAAACCTTGATCTGCCGCAATCCGCCCTGCTGGCCGGTTTGCTAAAAGCCCCTTCTTACTATTCCCCGCGCAAAAATCTGGCTCGCTCACGCGCCAGAACAGCCATCGTGCTGGATAATATGCTCGCCAACCAACGCTTGACCATCGAACAGGCCCAGCAGGCCTATGATAAACC
>JAKIUO010000215.1 GCA_021647535.1 Hyphomicrobiaceae bacterium | reverse complement strand
AATCACCACCAGTTTTTCACGCGGTAACTCCAGTGAGATATTTTTCAGGTTATGTTCGCGCGCACCCTGTACGCTAATGGTTTTTTTCATGATGTGTCAATTTTCGGTAAGTGAGAAATCTGTTGGCGCTCAATATAGGCCGCTCGCTCCAGTTTGAAATAGCGATGCAGAAGATTGACATGAAGCAGTGTGCCGCGCTGGCCAAAACCGAGCTTTTCAATGAGGCGTAGAGAGGGTCTGTTGCGTGGCAAAATAACAGCGCGGATATTCGGCAGGCCCAATATCTCAAAACCATGAGCAAGAACCTGCCGGGCAGCCTCACTGGCATAGCCGTGACCCCAGAATTCAGGTAAAATATGGTAGCCGATCTCAATCTCAAAAGTATTTTCGAGGGGCTGCAACATGGCCGAACCCACCAACCTGTTACTTTGGAGGTCAAAAATCAGCCACCAGCCCAGACCCCAGTCATTCATCTTTTTACTGCGCTTGATACCGGCTCGAATTTCGTTCAGAGATACGCGTTTTTTGCGCCAGAATACGATGCGAGGATTGCGCATGATCTGGGCTGCCAGAGGTAGATCATCCGGCCATAGGGGGCGCAGGAGTAATCGTTGCGTTTGCAAGTGCAAAGATCCATCTCGCTGCATTATTTTTTCCTCTCCTCTTGTAATTAGATCGGAACAATAGTAGAACAATGGGAATGAAGCAAGCATGAAATAGTATTTTTCTCTTGATAGTCTGTGGATAGGAAGGCTTTTTCGAGCCTCTTCATTGCCAGACTGTCTTGTGGTGATGATAGTGGAGAGCGTCAAAATAGATGACGAGATTAATGGCCCGGCGCAAGCTTTGCGTTTTGAGGTTGTGAAGAAATGTAATTTCACCTTTCGTTGGGCTTTCTGATCAAGCGGGCTTTAGGGTGAACGTCAAGGAGGCGGATATGGCCGGTATAAATAAGGTGATTTTGGTAGGAAACCTGGGAGCAGACCCTGAGATAAGGAGCACTCAAAATGGCAAGCCTGTCGCAAATCTACGTATTGCTACATCTGAAAGCTGGCGCGATAAGCAGACGGGGGAGCGGCGCGAAAAGACAGAATGGCATAGGGTTGTTATTTTTTCGGAACCAACTTGCCGCTTTGTCGAGCAATATCTTAAAAAGGGTTCAAAGGTCTACATTGAAGGTTCGCTGCAAACCCGCAAATGGCAGGATCAGAGCGGGCAGGACAAATATACGACTGAAATTGTCATCCAGGGATTTGGTGGAAACCTGACTTCGCTTGACAGTCGACAGGACAGCATGGGCGGTGGCATGAGTGATAATGCCGGTGGTGGATATGGTGGCGGTGACCAGTATGGTGGCGCTCCTTCTGGCGGAAATCAGGGGGGCGATAATTATGGTGGTGGCTCTTCAGGTGGCGGGAGTGCGCCTTCAGGGGGTTCTTTTGAAAAAGAGTTGGACGATGAGATTCCGTTTTAGATCGAATGATTGACCGCTTGTAAAGCACGGCGGATCAGCAAGGGTCCGCCGTTTTTGTTCGTAGAGTTGGCTTTGCGCCTTATTGTGCTGTTGCAACGGGATTGAGTGGAGAAATTGGTGGCGGTTAAAAGCATTACAGCAGAAAAAAAGGCCACGATGGTGTCCAGCTCGGTAGCGGCCATGCTGGTGGTGATCAAGGCTGTTGTTGGCCTGTTGTCAGGGTCCGTTGCTGTCCTTGCAAGCGCCATTGACAGTGCGCTCGATCTGGGGGTCTCGGCGTTTAACTATTTCGCCATTTCACGTTCAGAAGAGCCCGCCAGTGAACGCTTTAATTATGGATTGGGAAAAATCGAGGGACTGGCGGCCACCATTGAGGGTACGATCATCATCGTGTCGGGCCTGTTTATTTTTTATAAGGCAGTTGTCAAGGCGATGATCGGAGGTGTCACGACCCATTTGGAAATTTCCATGGGAGTGATGCTGTTTTCGCTGCTGGTAACTGGCTTGTTGGTGGCCTATCTTAACAAGACGGCAAAAGAGACCAATAATCTGGTGGTGAAAGCTGATGCCCTGCACTACAAGACCGACCTGTTCGCCAATGTTGGTATTCTGGTGTCTTTGTTGCTGGTTAAGCTGACGGGACATGATTTGATTGATGCACTGGTTGGAGCGGTCATCGCGGTTTATATCATCTATTCGGCCTATGGTATCTTGCGTGAGGGAGTTCTGAATTTACTGGATGTTGCTCTTGATGAGAGTATGGTCGAGCAGATAAAAACGATCATTGATCGCGAAAAAGATGTCAGCAGCTATCATTATTTACGTACGCGAAAGGCCGGAAGTCAGCACTTCGTCGAGGCTCACCTGGTTTTCCAAAGTGGTATTCTACTCGATACGGCGCACGATGCTGCGGATCATATCGAGGCTGAAATCGCCAGACTTGATGGCAAAGTCCACTGGATCTTCAATCTGCATCTCGACCCGATTGATGATTCAAAGCGTGATGATGAACTTGAAGGGCTTGTACATGTCGTGCCATCAGACTAAATAGACAGTTTACGTTCCCGTTTTTGTCAAGGAGTACCCCTCAATGCCCGCTTTTGATGCCCGTTCGATACTTGATGCCATGATTGTCGGGAGTTCTGAGCAAACCCGTTCTGCCAGAGAGAGTGGCGGGCTTGGAGATATAATGGGTGATATTCTGGGGCAGTTGAAAGGCGATGGCAACAGTAGTCAATCAGGGCGGTTTGAGCGTGCTGACCCCTATAAAGAGAGCCAGCGTTATGATGAGCGCCAGAGCTCGGAGCAAGCCAGGCCCCGCAACCCTCTTGACGATTTGTTCGGTCAAATAACGGGGCGGCGGCAGAGCGAACAACGCCAGCAGGTAGACTATGATGAGCGCGCCGCGCCGTCACAAGGGAATGGATATGGCGATCTGTTAGGGCGCGTCAAGGATCTGGTTGGCAATAATCAGACGGCAGCAGGTGCCATTATTGGTGGGCTTGGTGGCTTGTTATTGGGGACCAAAACCGGACGCTCTGTTTTGGGGCGGGCTGCGCGACTTGGTGGATTAGCACTGATCGGCACGCTGGCTTACAAGGCTTACAAAAAACACCAGCAGGGCAGTTCATACCAATCAGGCGGACAGGATGATGACCGTTTCGGTGTGCCAGAAATGCCTCCTTCTGGCTCTGGTTTTGAAGAAAATAGCATGACCAATGATGATGCTGAGCTGTTCATTCGTACCATGGTTTCAGCCGCCGCAGCGGATGGGCAGATAGATCGTGAAGAGCAACAGAAAATTCTGGGAAATCTGGAAGAGGCCGGAATGGATGATGGTGCCATGGACTTTTTGGCTGGCGAGTTTAACAACCCGGCCAGTATCGAGGATATAGTGGCGGCTGTACGCACGCGTGAGCAAGCCACAAAAGTCTATACAGCGGCGCGTATTGCCATCGAGCCAGATACACGTGAAGAACAACAGTTTCTATCCTATCTGTCAGAGCAGCTTGATCTGGACACCACGCTGGCCGCTTATATTGATGGGCAAGCGTCAGCTATCAAGGTGCGGTGATCAAGATGACAGACCTGCCTTTTTCACAAGCTGCGGAAAACAATAAAGATCCCATTCTTGATGTTTTGCGTGTGGCATTGGGCGATTGCCGCTCGGTTCTGGAGGTGGGAAGCGGCACCGGCCAACATGCCGTCTGGTTTGCGGGTCATCTACCTCATCTATCCTGGCAGTCCAGCGAGCAGCAACAGAATCTGCAAGAACTCAATCTGCGACTGGGGGTCGAAGCTCCAGTCAATGTCCGCGATGCCTTGGTGCTTGATGTTGCGGATGCCCCTTGGCCTGTCGAAAAAATGGATGCGGTTTTTGCAGCCAATTGCGTACACATCATGTCGTGGTCCCACGTGGAAAAAATGTTTGCCGGATTGGCAGGTGTGTTGAACGAAGGAGGGATTCTCATTCTTTATGGTCCCTATAAATACAAGGGAAACTTTACCTCCGACAGCAATGCCCGCTTTGAGCAATGGCTGAAAGGTAGAGACAGCAAAAGCGGTATTCGAGATTTTGAAAAAGTCGATGCTCTGGCCAATGAAATTGGTTTGACTTTGCAAAAAGATCATCCGATGCCAGCCAATAATCAATGTCTCATCTGGCAAAAAAACCGCTGAATAAGGGGTTGCATCTGGTAAACGCGCCCAGGACTTCCCATGTCTATAAGGTGTCGGGTCGCTGTCCTGCGGCCTGGGCTTTCAATCAAAGACCCGAAGGGAGTCTGTTATGCCCGTCGCCAGCCATATCAAAGCCTATCTTGAGAAAAATAAAATCACTTATGAAGTGATTGACCATCCCGCCACCAACAATGCCCGGGCCAGCGCCAGAGCCGCGCATATTCCAGGTGAGAACATGTTGAAATCTGTCGTCGTTCATTGCGATGAAGGTTATGTGCTGGCCGTTGTTCCAAGTACGCACCGCATTGAGTTGGGCAGTTTGCAGGACATCATCGAAAAACGTCTTGGCCTGGCTACTGAAGAAGAGGTGGGAGATTTGTTTAATGATTGTCAATTGGGGGCTGTGCCGCCAATCGGCGAACCTTATGGCCTGACAGTTCTACTGGACGATTCGCTTGACGACATCAAGGAT
>JAKIUO010000214.1 GCA_021647535.1 Hyphomicrobiaceae bacterium | reverse complement strand
ATTTATGATCGGGAAGATTGACCGTATCCGAGGAAATCAGATTATCGACAATCACCATCTGCTCCGGCTCCTGCGCGGCAATCATATGCGCCAGATTAGAGCCAACAAACCCCGCCCCGCCGACAATCAGAACTTTTGCACCTTTGAAATTTTCGCCTGTCACACCAATTTCCTTTTATCAATTCAAGGTCATCTGCCCATAAACGAGCCACAAATCATCAGGCCTTATCAGGCGCTTTCAAATGGCTGTGAATAGCAGATATGCCGTGCTTGTCATACCATTTGAGCATACGGTTAATGGTCTCTTCGAAGCTGATTTCAGCGGTCCAGCCAAAGTCGGCTTCGGTTTTCGACGGGTCCAGCACAACGGCGGGCACATCATCATCTCCCGGCGGCACCACAGGAACCTCGCCTGGATCAAGTTCGAGATAGGTGGCGACCGCATCAAACACATCTTTGATGCTTTTGCCCTCGCCTGTCGATATATTGTAAATGCCGGTCGGCGCATCTTCCGCCATCATCACGCCCATGACATCAATGAAATCTTCCATATCGAGAAAGTCCCGTTGCGTGTCCGAGCAAAAACAGCCCTTGCCCTCTTTGAGGCGCGTATAAAAAGTCGGGATCGGTCCGATGGAAAGGCGCGGGCCGGTAATATTGGCCAGACGCAGGGAAACGGTTGGCGTCGCCCCCATCATCATAAACTGCTCGCCAGCCGTTTTGGAAATCCCATAGCTGGTAAAAGGCCGGGTCGGCGCATCGGCGGGGATCGGCACCACATCAGGGCGACCATAGCAAAGCGCCGTCTGAAAATTAATCAGCCTTTTGACATTATTTTTTTCAGCCGCACGCGCAACAATAATGCTGCCAATGACATTGCTGCTGGCATCTTCTTGCCAGTCATCAGGGTCTTTATAGGCGGCGGCGCTGTGAATGACATGGCTTGGTTTGAAGTCAGTAAAGCATTTTTCCACCAGCCCCTTGTCCGTCACCGAGCCCTCAACAACGGTCAGCCCCTTGATGCCGTCGGGGACGACTTCGCGTCGTCCCGTGGCAAAATTATCAAGCACAAAAATCTCATGGCCCTGCGGCAAAAGATGTTCGACGAGATTGGAACCAAGGCAACCGGCACCACCGGTAATCAGAATGCGCATAAGAATAAGCAACCCTCTACTTGGCTTCGTCTTTGGCTTCTTCATGTTTCAGATGGGTATAGCCACCATAAACGCCATATTCATCAAAATAGGCTATGGCCTCGGCAACGATGGTCTCCAGCGGAGTGAACTCGATATCGCCAAAATCCTCAAAGGTCTTTGAGGGATCAATCAAGATGGAGGCCACATCGTCGTCTCCCAAAGGGCGAACATCTGGTTCGGGATAGACATTGATGCGCATTGCTTTGACCATGGCATCATAGAGCTCGATGATCGGCACATCTGTTCCAGACGAGAAGTTATACTCGCCCTTGCCAGACCCATCAGCGGCCTTGATGACATTTTTGGCCAGATCCTTGACAAAAACAAAATCGCGGCGCGCTTCAGTGACAAAGCATTTTTTACCAGCCTTCAAACGCTCATAAAAAATCGGCACAGGACCCGAAACATTGCGCGGTCCGACAACATTGGCCAGCCTGAAGGATACATAATCCAGACCTGACAGTTTCAGATATTGCTCAGTCGGGGTCTTGGAGATTGAATAGCTCGAATTATCCGGCAAAATCGGGTGATTGAGGGTAATGGGGCTTTCAACCGGGTCAATGCCATAGCAAAGCGCCGTCTGGAAATAGATAAAGCGTTTGACATTATTGTCTATCGACGCGCGAATGAGGGCCGCGCCCCCTGCAGCATTGGTCAAACAGTCACTATACCAGTCTTCAGGATCCTTGTAGGAAACGGCGGTATGAACAACAATGTCGGGCTTGAATTCAGCAAACAGCTTGTCAATCAGCGGCTTGTCCGCGATGGAGCCCTCGACAAAGGTCAAATTATTGTCTTCATCGGGCAGGTGAAGCCGGCGTCCGGTATCAAAATTATCAACCACCAGCACCTTGTCACCACGTTCCATAAACAATTCTGCAACATGCGAGCCAACCTGGCCGCATCCACCAGAGATAAAAACTTTCATTACTTTTCCCTGCAAATAAATTTGTTAATTTTTGTCGAAAACCAGATCAATGATCATGAGCCAGGGCCAGGATGGCTGACTTGATATACTGGCGACCCTGTTCGCGGTACGCTTTCTAAAATTCAAGCAATCCACATTCCAGGATCCTTTTTCCTAGAAAGTTTTTCAACTTTTTTTCCCAAACTGTCAACCATTGAACCAATTGCCAATCCACCGATGAGATTAACCGTGAATTTTACGAACGAAATGGCAGCAAGTTTTCCACAACCTGCCCTCAAATATAAGGACCAGGAGCTCTTTTACATCAGGTTGAACGTGTCAATTTGAGTGTTTATCGAGCGAAAATTTCGTTTGTAGTCGCAGGGACTCCCGCCCCACCCAAAAAACAGTCGGGGGTTCAGATGGAGCTTTTCCACAGTATTGAAGTAGGGATTGGAGATGAAGACATCACGATTTCGCGCACACAAGACCCTGTCCATCCTGAAGCAAGCTTCGGGCGGCGCACCCGTTGCCGGTTTGCGGCCGCAAGCACGGCATGAGTTCGGCGCGTTTTTACAAATGGCGCTCAAGGCCGACAAATGGGTGCCATTTGCCAGCCTTGGAACAATAGAAGTTTCGAAACATACTCAAAACACTCAAAAACCCGAAAAAAGGGTGCGAAAAACCGTTGTCCGATCAAAGAGGTTCACCCGTCAGCAGCCAAATCGCTTGTAGCCGCTGGCTATACTAGAAAATAAAATCGCTGGCTGTGATATTGGCGTCGCCGACGGCCTGGCCGCCCGCCCCCCAGAGATAGAGAACATCGCCAGCGCCATAGGCAATCCAGGTGAAACCACCAGCAATCTGGCCGATAGTCACATCAGCGATACTGAAGGCGCTGGACCCTGAGAAGTCAATAATATCAATACCATCTTCAAAATCATATATCACATCAACGCCGGATCCATCCACAAAGACAAAGGTATCCGCACCGCCGCCACCGCCGCCAGTAATCGCATCACCCCATATCCAGTCATTACCAGTACCGGCATCAATATAGTCAGCGCCAGCATCGCCTATCAACAGGTCCGGGTTCGCCCCGCCAACAAGAATGTCATTGCCATTGCCACCGAACAGCCAGTCCGTATCAGCCTCACCATAAAGCGCATCATTTCCATCGCCGCCATAGGCCACGTCAATGCCGTTACCACCATAAATTATGTCATTATCTGCGTAGCCGTAAAGATAGTCAAAACCATCTTCGCCATACAGGACATCATCACCGGCATCGCCAAGCAGAACATCAGTGGCCCCCGCCCCGCCATAAAGGGTATCATTTCCATCGCCGCCATAGATCCAGTCGAAACCATCGCCCCCATAAGCCCGATCATTCCCAAGCCCAAGGACGAAAATATCAGACCCAGCCAAACCATAGAAATCATCATTTCCAGTCGTGCCGTTCATGTAGTCGTCTGCCGCCGTACCATAAACTGCAGCAAGGGTTCCCGCCCCATAAATCAGCTGAGCACCAGTAATATCGAAAGCGGTTAGATCTGATGCGCTGCCCCCAGCATCAAAATACATGACCACATTGGGATTTGTTGCATGGTCCAGCCCGATGGCATGACCAATTTCATGGAGAGCGACTTCATATAATGTTATGGCGCTGCCACTTATGACATAACTATTGGCGGCATCCGACCAGACCCAGTTCTCGCCTGAATCAAAAGTAATCGTGCTGTCGCCTGTATAAATATTTGAGGGAACGTAATAAACCGATGACGCGTATCCAAGCGTACCAAATGCGCCATCTATATAACTGAAATCAAGGACAATATCTGCTGTTGCAGCAGAACCAGCCAGCACAAAATCCAGAGCCAGCTCCTGGTCCCAGCGGCTAAAAGCCGAAGCAATGACAGAATTATATCCTGACAACCCGCCAAAAAACCAAGAGACGCTTGAAGAGCCCCACGACTGACCTGATAGCACATAATCGGACATAAGCACTTACCTTTTTATATTCTGAATTCACTCAATATCCGCGAAAAACCGGCTCGATCCGGTTCGGACTTATTTGTGAGCTTTCCCTGAAAAGAAACCGGATAACGTAAAGAACACAACTTATCCAGAAAATATTAGCATAATACTTCTGGTTTAAACAATACTCCCATGTTTTTAAAAATGTGTTTCAGTTGCCGAACAGATCGTTTTGCTAGAGGATAAAGTCGCTGGCTGTAATATTGGCATCTCCCACAGAGCGGTTGCCTGCGCCCCAGATATGGAAAAGATCCCATGCCAACGGTCAATATCCAGGGCCGTTGGTATAAGTCGAAAGGTCTTCTTGACGAATTGTGTGGCGTTTAGTCGAATTTGCGTAATTTGTTATGAGACCTTGTTGCCTTCCTTGCACCTGACAGGGGCGCCAAACGGAACACGTCATCAAAAAGATATCCAGCGACGCCATTGGCAGGGCAACCGCGTCGATCTGCACGGCTCCTCTTCCAGCGACATCCCAATGTAAAATAGGTGATAAGCTTAGAAGAACGCTGCATGGCCTTTT
>JAKIUO010000213.1 GCA_021647535.1 Hyphomicrobiaceae bacterium | reverse complement strand
ACGTATAAGCCCGGCGTTCGCGATATTGCATATGACCCTGCCGACCTCAAACGGGCGCAAACCATCGACAAAGGCCATGGCCGGATTGAAACGCGATGCCTGTGCGTGCGCACAAAATTGCCCGATCAACTCGACCAGAAATGGCCGGGCCTGACGGCTATCTGCCGCATAGAACGCATAATATAAACAAAGACATACACATCAAGAGAGCGGATTTATGCGATCACCAGTCTAGCTGATGACAGGCTTGATCCCGAGCTTTTTTTGCAACTGGCAAGAGACCATTGGCAGGTCGAAAACCACTTGCACTATGTCAAGGATGTGACCGTTGGCGAAGAGGCTTGCCGTGTCCGCAGCGGTTCAGCACCACAGGTATTGGCCCAGATCCGAAATGCCGTTCTCACCATGATCCGAAAATCCGGACAAGAACGAAAATGGTCGGCCATAAAACTCATTACCGAGCCATGAATTGAATTGCCCTGGGAAAGCTCCCCCTTACGCTTCAAATGGGTCCGTTACCAATATGGTGTCTTCGCGTTCGGGACTGGTGGAGAGCATGGCGACGGGGCATTCGATCAGTTCTTCGATGCGACGCACATATTTTAGCGCGGCTTCAGGAAGGTCATCAAAGGAGCGTGTACCTTCGGTCGTTTCTGACCAACCTGACATGGTTTCATAGATCGGCGTGACGCGCGCCTGTGCGCCCTCTGAAGCAGGGAAATAATCAATACGCTCGCCATCCAGATCATAGGCGACGCAGATTTTCAGCTCGTCAAAACCATCGAGCACATCCAGCTTGGTCAGTGCGATGCCGTTTATGCCGGAGATCTTGCAGGTCTGGCGCACCAAAGCGGCGTCAAACCAGCCGCAACGGCGCTGGCGTCCGGTCACTGTGCCAAATTCATGGCCGCGCTCGCCCAGCCGGTTGCCATCCGCATCGAACAGCTCGGTTGGAAACGGCCCCTCGCCGACGCGGGTCGTATAAGCCTTTGTTATTCCGAGTACATAATCAAGAGCGCCGGGGCCAATACCACAGCCGGTGGCGGCGTTTGCGCCCACCGTATTGGAGGAGGTGACATAGGGATAAGTGCCGTGATCAATATCAAGCAACGCCCCTTGCGCCCCTTCAAACAAGATGCGCTTGCCGTCTTTGCGCTGCTCGTCGAGCAGCTTCCAGACGGGCGCAATGAACGGCGTGATTTTTGGGGCGATGGCGGCGGTTTTGTCGAACAGTTCGCCCGCATCAACTTCTGGTTCGCCCATGCCACGGCGCAGCGTATTATGATGCAGCAACAGCTTGTCGATCTTGGGCATCAGGCTGTCGAGATTTTGCAGATCCATGGCGCGGATCGAGCGACGGCCCACCTTGTCTTCATAGGTCGGGCCAATGCCGCGCCCTGTTGTACCGATCTTATTTTTGCCCGCCGCCTTTTCGCGCAGCTGGTCGAGCTGGCTGTGCACTGGCAGAATGAGTGTGGTGTTTTCGGCAATTTTCAGATTGTCATGAGTGACCTCGACGCCCTGATCCGTGATGGATTTGATCTCGTCCATCAGCGCCCAGGGATCCAGCACCACGCCATTGCCAATCACCGACAGCTTGCCGCCGCGCACGATGCCTGAAGGTAGCGAGGACAGCTTGTAGGTCACACCATCAATAACCAGCGTGTGACCGGCATTATGCCCGCCCTGAAAGCGCGCCACCACATCGGCGCGTTCGCACAGCCAGTCAACAATCTTGCCCTTGCCTTCGTCTCCCCACTGGGAGCCCACAACCACCACATTCGCCATTTTCAGTCCTTCACATAACGGGGCCTTAACAAACAGTCGCGGTTATAGCTTTAAAGCCATGGAGGCGCAACAAGGAAGGTATGAGCCAAGCGAAAAGATTGTTGTTTTACTCTTCGAACACTCTTTCGAGACGATCAGTTTTTCTCGCCATATATTACCAACCGCCTTTGAGCTGTTCTCACATAGGCTGTGCTCTAAAAATCAGGCTCGCAGGTTCGAAGGTCTGGACCAAGCCGCAGAGGCGAGATATTTTTCGCCAGCCCGGTCGCGCCGTCAAACTCAATGACCACGCCAGCAAGAGCCGCTGTACCGGCAACCGGTGCAAAACGACCACCATTCAGACGCGTCACAAAACGATTGACCGGCTCGTCCTTGTCCATGCCCAGCACACTGTCATAGACCCCGCACATGCCTGCATCCGACATATAGGCCGTCCCCCCCGGCAATATTCGGTCGTCGGCAGTTGGTACGTGCGTATGCGTGCCGATCACGGCGCTAACCTTGCCGTCAAGAAAATAGCCCATGGCCTGTTTTTCAGAAGAGGCTTCGGCGTGCATGTCAATAAAGACAATATCGGCTCCCGCGCCAAGCGGACAGGCTTCTAGTTCTTGCGCCGCTTTTTGGAACGGGCAATCCAGATCATACATGAAAACCCGCCCCATCAGATTGATGACCAGCACTTGCAGACCATTTTTGGCGCTAAACAAACCTGCCCCCTTGCCCGGCGTCCCCGATGGATAGTTGGCCGGGCGCAAAAGGCGATCTTCCCGGGCGATGTGCGACAAGGTTTCGCGCTGGTCAAAGGCGTGATTGCCGGTGGTGATGACATCAGCTCCGGCCTCAAACAATTGATTGGCGATCTTTTCATTAATGCCAAAACCAGCCGCCGCGTTCTCGCCATTGACGATAACAAAATCCAGCCGCAAACGCTTGCGCAAACCCGGCAGTTGCGAAAGCACCGCCTGACGGCCCGCCTTGCCGACCACATCCCCCAGAAACAATAGTCGCACAACTCACACCTTTCCCGAATAAGGAAGTCGTTTCTAAAAATTCACGCAGGCCTCTTTATACTTTGCATAGGCCCCTTATGTTTTGCTTAGGCCAGAGGGCGTCAAAAGATAATCGAGATGCTGGTCATGTGGACCCACAGGGATCGAATTCACTTCCTGAAAATCATAGGCCAGCCCCATGGCAATGACGCGCCGCTCTCCCCGGATCTGCGCCAGCGTGCGGTCATAATAGCCCCCGCCATAGCCCAAACGATAGCCATTTTTATCAAAGGCCAGCAGCGGCACAATAATCAGTTCAGGGGTCGCACTCAAGCCTTTGTTCGGCGGCACCTTGATTTTGTGAACGGCGCTGACCAGCAATTCATCTATTTGCCAGGGGCGAAAAATCATCGGTTCATCGCGCGACATAATCACCGGCAGGGACAGGCGCACGCGCTGTTCGCTTAAAAAGCGGGCCAGCGGCAGAGCGTCAAGCTCACTGTGTAACGGATGATAAAGGGCGATCTGCCAGCGCTTTTTGCTGGCCAGAAACGGTTTTAATTGCTCTATGACGGCGCTCGCCGCCTCTTTGGCCCCCGCTGCATCAATCTCGCCGCGCTGCGTTTTCATCTGCTGGCGCAGCTGGCTTTTTTCCTCAAGGAGCTCGTTGTTGTCTGGGGGCTCGTTGTTGTCTATAGGCATCTGGGTCATATCTCAATAGGGCCGAACTGGTGCGGGCGGTTTCGTTTTCATAATCGTGAACATATCCAAGTTTTGCAAAACAGGCCAGCGAAGCCTTTACAACAGAGACAGAAAAAAGCGCAGCGAAACCAGCAGCAAGAACAGCGCGAAGCTTTTTTGCAGGATGTTTTGCGACAATCTGTGCGCCAGTCTCGCGCCATAAGGGGCCATCAGCATACTGGCCGGAATGACCAGCAGCACCCCTGGTATATTGACAAAGCCAATCGACCCCACCGGCAGGCCAGTTGCGCTAAACCCAGCCCCCATAAAACCAAGCACACCGGGAAGCGCGATCAGCACCCCGACCCCGGACGAAGTCGCCACCGCCTTGTGAATATTACGCCCAAACAAGGTCATCAAAATATTATTAAAAACCCCGCCGCCAATGCCCATAAGCACCGAGAAAAAACCGATACCCCCTGTTAGTATCTGCAACCAGGGAGTGGGGGGGGAATCGCTCCATATCTGCACATTGCCGCGATCAAACAACATTTTTAGCGCCATCAGCAAGGCCAGAACGGCAAATATGGCCCGCAAATGCACACCAGAGATGACAGAGGCGACCAGCGATCCCAGCGCCACGCCCAGCACCACCCAAAGCGCCACCTTGCGCAAATAAAGAAGATCCACCGCCCCCTGTTTCAAATGGCTTTGAAAAGAGCGTAGCGAGGTCGGCACGATAATGCCCAGCGAGGTGCCCACCGCCAGCTGCATGGCTATGGCCTCAGCAATGCCAAGCACGCCAAAAAGCTGATAAAGCACTGGCACCAGAACAGCGCCGCCGCCAATGCCAAACAGGCCGCTCATCAACCCGGCAACCAGCCCGGCAACCACAAGAGCGAGCACAAAGAAAACAAACTCCCCCCCCAACATCCCCAACAGTTGCGAGACCAGCCCCACCGCTTCTAACTCTTGCATAAAGCGCGCTCCCTGATGGCCTCGACCATTTCCATGGCCTCAGTCACCAGCTCAACCCGCGCCCCCTCAAGGCGAGCCTTTTCGCCCAGTTCGCGCCGCCAGAGCCGTGCGCCGGGCTCTCCTGCATAAAGCCCCATCATGTGGCGGGTGAGCTGATTGAGACGCAAACCGTGCGCCAGTTCTTCTTCTATATGGGGGATCATGCGTTCAACGATCTGTCGGCGCGAGAGCGGCGCGTCCTCGTGACCAAACAGTCGATGAGCGACCTGCGCCAGCAA
>JAKIUO010000212.1 GCA_021647535.1 Hyphomicrobiaceae bacterium | reverse complement strand
ATGAAGGCGGCAAAAACTGGGCCCTGTTCGCATCCCTCATCGCCACCTGCAAGATGAACGACATCAACCCGTTCGACTATTTGCGCAACACCCTTGAGCTGATTGCAAAAGGCCACCCCCAATCAAATCTCGACGACCTCCTCCCCTGGAACTTCAAACCCCCGTCAAGCTAAAACCCCAACGGTACCGCCGCACCGCTTACGGACTTGCGGGCACGAAGCTGGCCAAGGCCATGCCCGGCACCATCCGCCTGAAACTGTTCAAGATCGGTGCGCTGGTAACAAAAAGCGTGCGCCGCATCAAGCTGGCGCTGGCCTCTAACTGCCCATACAGGGAGCTGTTCAAAATCGCCCATGAGCGACTGCGAAAAACGGCGGCCTGAGACCGCCGGAACAAGCCATGACAACAATGCAACAGAAAGGAGTAACAAGCAGACAAAAACAACCGCCTCACGGCGGAACGATAACACCTGCCCCTGTCATCCTTGAGAAAATCCAAAACTGATCAGAGGACTGCGTAATATTTGGTGAGATATGTGGGCTAGGTCCGCAGCAGTCGCTGCGAAAAATCGGGACATATCGCGGCCTGATGGCAACATACATCGCATGGCCAAAAAACCTATTTCTTCTTTTTACGTCTTGTAAACATAGCCTTGAATGTGAAAAAGGAGAGGACAGCGGGAATGGCCAGCACGATGAAGCTGATGGGGCCGGAAACGCTTGTCGGAACGCCAAACACTTCCACATAATCGGCTTTGAGCAATAAAGCGGCGGCGGCAATATCATATTGCGCCATATTGCTGGTGCCAACCGCCGTGATGACGCCAGCTGTTGTCATGGTAAAAACAAACAGGGCAAAAAACAGTGCCAGAACAGTGATCATTTGCGTTTTCCCTTTGCAACGGATCGGTATTTATACGGTTTGTATCGGGAGCGAGTTTAGAAGAGTACGGCTTTAAAAGAAAGCCCCCTGTAAAAAAGCAAAGAGCAAGGCCAAGCATCCTTTAAAAACCCAATTTGAAACAGGGGTTTGGGGACAAGTCCCCAATGCCATCTGCAAAGATGCCTGTCTGGCGAAGACAAGCCGCACAGCGGCTTTTGAGGCAATGCAATGAGTTGAGATACGGGGGCGTTGGTATTAATACAAAAAACCGCCGGGTGTGCACACCCGGCGGTTTTTTGTGAAGATCAGGGTAAACCTTGCTTCGAATATGCGGGGAAAAGGTTCGTGTCAACTCCCGTAAAGCGACACTAGCCTTTCCCCCATTTCCGCCGCGGGGAGGCGTACGCGCGGCGGAGATTACGCCAAAACTGGATCGTCAGGGTCAACAAGGCTGAAAAAATCAGCGCCATGAAGATCAGCATACTATTGTTCTTGTCGCCTGTTTCTTTGTTAGCAAAGAATTTAGGATTTGCAGAATTCTGCGTTGAAACAAATTGAACCCGCAACACACTTTGCTCATAAGCAGCGCTGGACTGGTTCGCTTCAACGATGGCTTGTGTTTTGGCCAACGGGGCAGGCAGAGCGGCATTTGACTGAGTGCTGGCAAAGAATGCGACCAGCGTAAACATGCCTATACCAATGAGGAAATCGGTTGTCCATAGACGAGTCTGTTCGGATTTGAATACTTTTCTTCTTTTATGATCGTTCCACATCCTGCCACCTTGCTTGCTAGTTCATTTTGTTTTTCTGAGCTTAAGAAAGCAAACAAATAGGGCTTGGGTTGGCCCGGATTGTGACCAAAATTCGCAAGAAGAGGGCGGGGCCGTTCTGTTCAGGGTCGCCAGTTTATATCTATATGATCTATATGTCTTTTTATCCGCGATAGCCATTTGTTAATATTTTTATAAGGAGCAAGGTCAAAGCCGCCTTCTGGCGCTACATGTGTATAAGCATAAAGAGCAATGTCAGCGACTGTATAGCGACCAGCTGCCAGAAAGTCATGGTTGGATAGGTGTTTGTCCATGATTTCAAGGGCTTGGTATCCGCGTTTGTGCCAGTTGGCAAATTCATCCGCCTTTTGGACGCGCCCATCCGGGGCAATACTCCACCAGAATCGGGCAACGGCAATGTAAGGCTCGTGGCTATATTGCTCAAAAAACATCCATTGCAGGGTTTGGGCGCGCTCATAGGGATCGTCTGGCAAAAGGGGCGTACCATTTGCCAGATAATAAAGCCCGGCATTGGACTCTGGCAAAAAGCGCCCGTCCGCCAGTTCGAGCAGAGGCACTTTGCCATAGGGGTTTTTGGCCAGAAATTCAGGGGTACGGCACTCCCCCTTCAACACATCAACATCGTGAAGGGCGAAGGGAGTGCCGGTCTGATGCAGGGCAAGGCGCAGCTTGTAGCAGTTTCCTGAAGGCTGCATGGAGTATAGAGTAAGCATGTTGGCTCCAGGACTGCGATTAGGGGTTAGATGGTGTGATGACGTGCCCGGGCGCCGCGTTCAATAGCTGCGCAGGCCAGAGGGTCGAGATTAAAGGTATCGCGCAGCAATTGCAGGAAACGCAGCTCTTCAGCTTTTATGTCAAGATCAGCAGCAGCGACTTCAACGGCTAGCGCATAGGCTGTTTCGCGCAGGTTTTCCGGCAAATTGGCCGTGACCTCGTTTAAAATGCGGTCAAGACCATCTTCTTTTGACAAAAGCTGGCCACAGTCCTCTGCCGTCGTCACCAGCTGATTAATGTCGAAATCGCGAAAAGCAGGCAGGTTCTGCACGAGCTGGCCAATGCGCAACATTTCCTTGTCAGTCATGTCGCGATCAACGGCAGACATGGTGACCATTACATAAATAAGGGCTTTATGAGGGGAGAGGGGGCCGGGCATAATGGAGACAATCCTTTGGTTGGTGCGCTAAAATTCTATTGGTAAGAGATGTACTCTTTTTAGAGCCGCTTGCAAATAGCGCCATTGCTTCTTTATGTATTTGGCGATAACAAGCAGGTGAGTTGAAACGCACCGCCAAAAGCCGCTTTGCGGCTTGTCATCAAAGGACGGGCGTCTTGACAGACGGTCTTGGGGAGTTTTGAGTTGTGCTACCGCTTCGCTATTTGAGCACTCTCCCCAAACCCCTGATCCAAAATGGTTTCCAAAGGCTCGCCTTTGGTGCCAGCTGCATAGGCTGCCAAGCCTCGCAGAGAAAAGATAATGGCTGGCGAGGACAAGCTGCGCAGTAGCTTTTACAGCCGTGAGATGAAGGAAAGAACGATATGAGTGATGACGCGTTGGCGCAATTGGCGGAAAAAAGCAAGGCCTGGCCTTTTTTGGAAGCGCGCAATCTCATTAAGCGCCTTGACCGCTTGAAGGAGCAGCCCGAAACGGTTTTGTTCGAGACCGGCTATGGTCCCTCTGGCCTGCCGCATATCGGTACTTTTGGCGAGGTCGCGCGCACGCAGATGGTGCGCCATGCTTTCGAGGTGCTGACCGGGCGCAAGACGCATTTGATCTGTTTTTCTGACGATATGGATGGTCTGCGCAAGGTGCCGGGTAATATTCCCAACGCGCAGGTGCTTAAAGACAATCTGGACAAGCCTTTGTCGGTGGTGCCTGACCCGTTTGGTACGCATGAAAGTTTTGCCGCTCATAATAATGCCCGATTGCAGACTTTTCTTGATCAGTTCGGCTTTGATTATGAATTTGTCTCAGCGACGCAGCGCTATAAATCTGGCGCGCTCGATGAGACGCTTTTGCGTATGCTTGCTGTCTATGACAAGGTCATGGATATTATTTTGCCAACGCTTGGGGGCGAGCGCCAGAAGACCTATTCGCCGTTCCTGCCTATATCACCGACCACCGGCAAGGTGCTGCAGGTGCCGATGAAAGAGTTGAATGTCAAAAAGGGAACTATTGTTTTTGAAGACCCTGATAGCGGCAAGACCGAGGAGCTGCCGGTGACGGGCGGTCATGTCAAATGCCAGTGGAAAGCCGACTGGGCCATGCGCTGGAGGGCGCTTTCCGTTGATTACGAGATGGCGGGCAAGGATCTGATTGACAGCGTGCGGCTCTCGGGGAAAATTTGCAGGGCGCTGGGCGGCACACCGCCTGACGGTATTTCCTATGAGCTGTTCAATGATGAAAACGGCGAAAAAATATCGAAGACCAGAGGCAATGGCATCTCGATTGATGAATGGCTGAGCTATGCCAGCCCGCAGAGCCTGTCACTGTTCATGTATCAAAAGCCCAAAACGGCGAAGCGCCTGTTTTTTGATATCATCCCCAAAAATGTTGATGAATATCTGACTTTTTTGAGAAAATACCCGGAGCAGGAACAAAAGGATCAGCTTAATAATCCGGTCTGGCATATTCATAGCGGACAACCGCCAAAGGCCGAGCTGCCGATCAGTTTCGCGCTTTTGCTCAATCTGGTAAGCGCCTCAAACGCCCATGACCCCGAAGTCCTGTGGGGCTTTATCCGCCGCTATGCACCCGATGCAACACCGCAAAAACATCCAGTGCTCGATCAGCTGGTGGGATATGCGATCAGCTATTACGACCAGTTCGTCAAACCGCACAAGACCTATCGGGCACCAGATGAGCGCGAGGCCAAAGCACTGGCGGAGCTGACGGAAAAACTGGGGGAGCTTGACGATAACGCCGATGGCGCAACCATCCAGAATGTGGTTTATGCGGTGGGCAAAGCGCACGAATTTGAACCCTTGCGCGATTGGTTCAAGGCGCTCTATGAGGTTTTGCTGGGCCAGAGCCAGGGACCCCGCTGCGGAA
>JAKIUO010000211.1 GCA_021647535.1 Hyphomicrobiaceae bacterium | reverse complement strand
CGCTGCCCGCGATTATGCCCAGCACTGCTTTTGTCATACGCACTCCGTTTTCATAAAAAACCACTGCTTTGCCCTTACGGGCATGTCCTCGCCGGCCCGCTCTCTTCTCTGCGAAACCCGGCAGCTTATTCCGCTGGAACCAAAGGCTAGCCTTTGGAAACCATTTTGAAGATAGGGGTTTGGGGACTGGTCCCCAATGCCAGCTGCAAAGCTGCCCGTCCGGCGAGGACATGCCCTGCAAGGGCAACTCTTTTTCGCACCATGACAGTATTTTCATCAAAGAAAAAGGGCGTTCGAATGGTTCGAACGCCCTTTTTTATAATCCTTGTCCAGCAAGGCTAGTGTTTGACACCGGCCCAGATGGAGCGTTTGACGGCATACATCAGTCCTGAGAGGATGATCAGATAGATCAGCACTTTCAGGCCAAGGCTCTTGCGTGCATTGAGGTGCGGCTCGGAGGCCCACATCAAAAAGGCCGAGACATCTTTGGCTTTGCTCAGCAATTCCGCATTGGCTTCCTTGTCGGCATCAGCGCCGGTTTCCAGAGTACCAAGGGGTGCGGCCATGGAAATGGCGTTACCGGGGAACACATGGTTGTAGCTCTTGTCGCCAACATCTTTGCCCTCAGGTGCTTCATCAGCATAGCTGGTCAGCAGAGCATAGATATAGTCGGGACCCCCTTCTTGATATTGGGTGGAGACATCATATACCACTCCAAAGATCCAGCCGATATATTCCTTAATGCCTTCATAAATCGCTACAAAGACATTGCTGGCGGCAATACCGCTGGCCGCATGAGGAATACCGCGTGCTTTGGCCATAACTGACAAATCAGGTGGCAAAGCGCCACTATTGGCGGCCATGGCCTTTTTGTCATTCTGATATGGCGAGACGAAGTGATCAGTGAGGATCGGCTTGCGCATGAACGGCGAACCCTCATCATCATGCGTTTCACCTTCGTCATTTGGTCCGGCAAAGACTTCCTTGTCAGCAATAAAGGCTTTGACTTCGTCCTTGGTATATTCTGGCCCACCCGGCTCCGCAAGGTTGCGGTAAGATAGCAGGGTCATGGAATGACAGGCTGAACAGACTTCATTATAGACAGTAAAACCACGACGCAGCTGCGCTTTGTCATACTGGCCCAGAAGCCCGCCAAACGACCATTTCTGGCGATTGACATGAGACATGTCGTGAGGCTCTGCTTTGGCGCCATGCTCGGCATCAGCCGCGCGGACGATATTTGCAACACCCATCCCGCCAATCACGGCAAGGACGCTGGCAAATGATGCAAGTGTACGTTGTACAGACATTTGTTTATTTCCTTTTCGCAACTATTGCTTTGCGGGTGCAGAGGTCGCACCTTCCGGGATGGCCCCGTGACTACCCAGCACTGAATCGGTGATACTCCCAGGCATCCGACGGTTTTTAGTCTCCATTTTCGACAACATCGGTACAATCACCAGGAAGTAAATAAACCAATAGGCTGTCAAAACGCGAGAGGCATGGACATACCAGCCTTCAGCAGGTTTGGCACCAAGGAAACCGAGCAAGACGGCTGTGGCTACAAATCCGATAAAGAAGAAACGAGCCCAGGGACGGTAGCGCAAGGAGCGGATTGGATTGCGATCCAGCCAAGGCAATGCTGCCACGACCATGATCGAACCAAACATCGCGACCACACCACCAAGCTTGTCGGGAATGGCCCGCAGCACGGCGTAGAAGGGCAAGAAATACCATTCAGGCACGATATGCGCTGGCGTCACCACCGGATTGGCGCGGATGAAGTTGTCGGGATGCCCCATATAATTGCCCATATAAAAGACGAAGAAGGCATAGATCGTCAGGAAGACGATCGCCATGAACGAGTCTTTCATGGTGAAATAGGGATGGAACGGCAAGGTATCATCGCTTGATTTGACGGACAGCCCTTCAGGGTTGTTACTGCCGACCACATGCAGCGCCCAGATATGAATGAACACGAAAGCCACCAACAGCATGGGAACCAGATAATGCAACGACAAGAAGCGGTTGAGGGTTGGTTGCGATACTGCATAGGCTCCCCAGAACCAATGGGTGATGAAGTCACCAACCAGCGGGATGGCACTAAAGAGGTTGGTAATCACCGTTGCCCCCCAGAAGCTCATCTGACCCCAAGGCAGCACATAGCCCATGAACGCGGCAGCCATCATCAGGATATAGATGATAATGCCGACGATCCATAAAACTTCGCGCGGAGCCTTGTAAGAGCCGTAATAAATACCACGTAGAATGTGGATATAGACCGCTATGAAGAAGAACGAAGCGCCGTTGGCGTGCATATTGCGCAGCAACCAGCCCCAGTTCACATCACGCATGATATGTTCCACACTGTTGAACGCCATATCCTCGTGCGGAATATAGTGCATGGTCAGGATGATCCCCGTGATCAACTGAATGATCAGGAAGAAAAACAGGACCATCCCCATGGTCCACCAGTAATTGAGATTTCGAGGTGTTGGAAAGACAATAAACTGATCGCTCACCATACGAGCGACAGGCAGTCTTTCATCGAACCATTTGGCAATGCCCCATTTTGGTTCGTAATTGGATTCGTGGTGCCCCATGGGCTCTCCCCCCTTCCATAAACTTTGTTGTTTCAGATTTGCGGCACAAAGTGCCACATCGTCCAGCCCTTCAAATATGAAGAAGACTAGCCGATTTTAACGAGTGTATCGGTGAGAAATGTATACTCAGGGACATCCAGATTGCGCGGCGCAGGGCCTTTGCGTATCCGTCCTGATGTATCATAGTGCGACCCATGACATGGGCAGAACCAGCCATTATAATCGCCTTTTACATCTCCAGATTTCTGGCCACCTGGCACACAACCCAAATGAGTGCAGATACCGACCATAATCAGCCATTCAGCTTTTTTGACCCGGTCCGCGTCTTTTTGCGGATCGCGCAAACCAGTAATATCTACCTTATTGGCTTCATCAATTTCGGCCTGAGCCCGATGACGAATAAAGACCGGCTTGCCGCGCCACAATACGGTAATAGCGCCGCCCTTCTTGATCGAAGAGATGTCGACTTCGATTGAAGCCAGAGCTTTTTGCGAAGCATCCGGGTTCATTTGGTCAACAAACGGCCAGATGACGCATCCAACGCCAACCGCTGCAAATGCGCCAGTACCAATATAAAGGAAGTTACGGCGCGTCGACCCTTCCTGATGATCATCAATTGTCGCTGTCATATTATGTTTTCCTCTGATGACACGTCTTCCCTCCCCCAAAGAATTGCGGTTTATACTTCCTGCCTCCATAAGAACTTCAGGCCCTGGAAACATAAACCTTGGGAATTGTCCGCTCTTTTTTTTGCATTTTAAATAACCTGCGTCTAGCTTGTGAGCACGGGCAAATCAGCGCAGTCTGCATTTTCAAGGGGCACGCTGCATTTTTGTTGACCTTCTAACCTCATAAATTTTCCAATGGAAACACTTGCTTTATGCGCATCGCCCTGTACCAACCTGATATTCCGCAGAACACCGGAACCATCATGAGGCTGGCCGCCTGCTTTGGTCTGTCTGTGGATATTATTGGCCCGGCGGGCTTTGATCTGTCTGATCGCGCCCTGAAACGGGCCGGGCTCGATTATCTGGAGCGCACCACCCTCCATCTGCATGAGGATTTTGAGCATTTTTTGCACAATCGCGTGAAAAAGGATGGTATGCGTCTGGTATTATCGACAACCAGAGGCCAGATATCCTATCTCGATCACCGTTTTACAACAAACGATATTGTGCTTATGGGACGTGAGAGCGCCGGGGTCCCCGAGCCTGTCCATGCGGCGGCGAACGCAACCCTGAAAATCCCCATGCGTGCTGGAAACCGCTCTTTAAACCTTGCCGTTTCCACCGCAATGATCGTTGGCGAAGCCCTGCGCCAGACCAACGGCTTTCAATTCGAGGAGCAGAACAACAAATGAACGAAAAAATCACCGATAAAACGGCCGACAAAACAGCCGAACTCGAACAAAGAAAAGAATTGGCCACCAGCTGGTTCAGGGAGTTGCGCGATCAGATCTGCAAAGCCTTTGAAAGCGTCGAGGATGATGTCGATGACGGCATGATGGCTGGTGCACCGGGTCGTTTTGTGCGCACCCCCTGGGAACGCACCGATCACACTGGCAAAAAAGGCGGCGGCGGCGAGATGTCGATGATGCATGGCCGCCTGTTCGAAAAAGTCGGCGTTCATATCTCAGCTGTACATGGGGAATTTGCCCCCGAATTTCGCAACCAGATCCCCGGCACGGAGGAAGATCCGAGCTTCTGGGCCGCCGGCATTTCGCTGATTGCCCACCCGCATAATCCCAATATCCCCGCCGTTCACATGAACACCCGCTTTGTTGTCACCAGTAAAGCCTGGTTTGGCGGTGGCGCCGACCTGACCCCCGTGCTGGACCGACGCCGCACGCAGGACGATGCCGACAGCAAAGACTTTCACGAAGCCATGAAACAAGCCTGCGATCTGCACGACATCGCCGATTACAAGCACTATAAAAAATGGTGTGAAGACTATTTCTACCTGCCGCATCGCGATGAACCGCGCGGCATAGGCGGCATTTTCTATGACCGCCTCGACAGCGACGACTGGGACGCCGACTTTGCCTTTACCAAAGATGTCGGACGGGCCTTTTTAGCCGTCTATCCCATGCTGGTGCGCCGCAATATGAATGCCCCCTGGAACGACAAGGACCGACAGGAACAGCTGGTGCGACGGGGGCGCTACGTCGAATATAAC
>JAKIUO010000210.1 GCA_021647535.1 Hyphomicrobiaceae bacterium | reverse complement strand
TGCGGAAAGGAAAACCAGCGTGGCCTCACGACCGGCCCCCTGTTCCGCATCAATTCTCAACTCATGCGGCCTGCGCCAATGAGGGACACATGTCAGAAAACAGCGCCTGCTCGATCAGCTCCAGATGCTCGACATCGCAGCCCTCGAACCCCGGCTTGCCATAGATGATGGCGTGATAGGCGTGAGCCAGCTTGTCCATCAGAGCCTTTGACGGTGCTGACTGCAGAACCTCAATATCGGCAAATGACCAGTTCCCCGGGTAACTGTCATTTTTGACAGCTTGCCCTGACCGAAACATAGGCACGACCACAGCTTGCGGATCCTGCCCGACAATGGTCAGACGTGTCCCGCCATTATTCGGCAGCACTTCGCGGCTCAATATTCCGGCCATCTTCATTGACTTCAGAAGATTACGCACAGACGCCACTGACCACCCCCAGGTGGTTGCCAGTTGTCGCTGGGTGACCGTGAATGATCTGTCCACCGACATCTTTGCCTGCTGGTGGAGCCAGTTGCGGACTTCGTCCTCGCTCCATTTCTCATCTTTTGTATTCATCTCAATTTTGTAGGCAGCAACCGCCATGGCAATTCTCCGTGTATTTACCAAACCCATGTTAAACCGAACTCATCCACCGGTTTTGACCCAACCAAGTCTCCGGCAATCGAACGCCAATACGCGTCTGTTAGACAACCACCCACGAAAGGCCAACCACCTCACACCACATTTTCCTATGGTGTGGGCGGTTGCGCCCCATAAACCTCCCAACCACAATGGCTGGAAACCCCGGTTTCTTATGCAGCCATATCGGGTATGACGAAAAACCAGTTATTATCCCACGGGATATTCATCTCTTTGGCTTTCTCCCGAATGCGCCCTTGCGCCCCGGAGGAAATCGCCATCCCGTTTTCAAAGCGACTGATCGTGGCCTGACGGTAACCAAGCAGATCGGCGAACTCTGACTGCGTTGAGATCTTGAAAATATGTTCACGAATGAATTTCATCGGCATCATGGCTGAGGTGTCTCCTAAATCATCTACTGCATGGAGTATATACATTGATTGACTATCAAAATCAAGCCCGCCATACAACTATTGACTTTGATTAAGCGCCAACTTGAGTCAATGTCCCTTCATGGCAAAAGAAATCGGATTAAAAATCAAGGCCCTGCGTGAAGCTCTTGGAGAAAGTCAAACGGCGTTTGCTCACCGTTTTGGCGTTGAACAGGCGTCTGTCAGTCGTTGGGAGCGCGAAACAAGTCCGGTTCAAAGGAAGTTTCAAGAGCAAATGGCCGAAATTGCCAACACCACCGTTGCCGAGTTTTTCCACTCAGCCACCGCTCCAAGGGTCATTCCTATCATTGGATCTGTCGGGGCTGGCGAGAAGTTTTCCCCGGCAAGCACCACAACCGCCCTTGAACACGTTGATATTGACATAAAAAATGACGAAATCGTTGGTGTTCGAGTCAGAGGTGATTCCATGTCTCCTGTGTACAGGGATGGCGAGGTTCTGGTTTGCAGCCGGATCAATCGCCAGGACCTTGCTCATGGCCTCAACAAAGACTGCGTGCTAGAAACCGTCACCGGCGAAGGCTATATCAAGATCCTGAAGCGGGGATCCGCTGAGAACCTGTTCAACCTGCGTTCCTATAATCCCTATTTCGATGACATCGTCGATGTTGAAATAAAATGGGCCGCTCCAGTGCTCTGGGTTTGGCGCAACGCCTGACTTTTACACAAAATTCCACCCAATAATTGTATTTTTTACCATGATTATACAATATATGTATATGCGCCATTGACGACAATAGGCAATTAATGCATACACGTTGAGAGAACGGGTATCGCGTTCAAACATAAATCCGGGGAATTTCATTGAGCAACATACGCATAATCAGAACTGTGCGCGATGCCGAGGAGGCTCTGTCTCTCCTTGCCCGACGCAAATACGGCCAAGAGCTGACCGCCATCCGCAGGCTGGCGCAAAACATAGCCAATAGTCGTGGAGGGAAAACCGCCCGCGAACAGGCCGTCCGTGCTGTACTCATCGGCTTTGCCGACAATGTCAAAGCTTTGGAGCTGGCCTCATGAGCGATGAAATCAGAAAACCGCTGGCCACGCCGCGTAAATCACCCGTTACCTGCCCGGAAAACCGCGTGCCTGGGCAGATCGTTGAGAAGCTTGCTACTGGTGTGGAGTATTTCGATCAGTACCCGCCCACCGAGCAAAAGGATTTCGTTCTGGAGGTCATCCGGGTCTGCGCCGCACAGGGGCTGATGTTTCTCACTTCCGAATTTGCCGAAGAGCGCTTCAAGGCAACGGATGGCAAGCAATATGTGCGCTATGTCATCGACATTTCCATTGCCACCCGCGCCGGATATATCTGGGGTCGCACCTTCCGCCACTCGATCACCGTGCTGTTTGCAGGCATCGATACTTCCTACCGCGCCAAAAAACGGGTGATGCGCGACTTTTTCAGCCTGTTGTTCGGTGTGGAACTGCCGCCCGAGCAAGAACACGTCCATCGCGCCCCGCCCACCGGGCCAGCCTGTACCGGAAAAGAAAGCGCCGCCCGCAAATTCCAGCTGCTGGAAGCCATCGAGCGCACCGACACGCCAACCAGCCTGAAACAGCTGCTTGAAGACAACCGCAAGGAAATGGATTGGCTGTGGCGCGCCGACAGGGCCGAAGTTGCCACCAAAGCCAAACAGCGGGCCAAGAAACTGACACCTACCGCCCACCGCCCAGAGACTGCCAACGAGGCCGCAACATGAAGCAAAACAACGATGCCCTCGCACATATGGTGTTCGAACTGCTCGACAGCCGCCTGACCATGCCCGTGCTGGAAGCCTTCAACGAGGACGAGCTCGACCTGTTCAAAAGCCTCTGCCACCACTGGGAACTGCTGGCCATCGGCGAGATCGAGGACCGGGCCAAACGCCAAAAGGAGGTCAAATACCAGTCATGACCACTCGCACAGGTCGCACCTGCAATCGCCGCCAACTCTACCACACAAAAAATGGAATGAAAAACTCAGTCGACTTCCAACTACTTCAGAGCTATCACGGACAACTGTCCCTGGCACAGCATAACCACCGGAAACAACTGGACTTCTCGACAATTCAAGTGTCTGCGAAAAAGGGAGGCTATCGATGGCTGAGCACATAAAGCCCGAAGAAAGTCCCTCCAAAAACACAGCCATAGAACCTCACTTCCCGCTCAAGGAAGCGGCGGAGAGGTTTTTCCCCGCAGGAGGCGTTACCAAATCAACCCTGCGAACAGAAGCGCGAAAAGGCAATCTGGAACTGGTGCGGATCGGAGCCAAGGACTTCGTAACTGAAAGTGCAATTCGAAAAATGTTGGAGTACTGCCGATGTCGCGCCCTAAAAAGCCCCCCCGCCTTGTCCTCAAGCGATACAAGGACCGATCCCCCACCTGGGTCATCCGAGACGGACAGAAAACGCGCAGCACAGGCTGCGGTGAGGCAGAGCTGTCAAGGGCTGAGGAAAAGCTCGCAGAATATTTCGGACAAAAGTACCAGGCCCCCGGCCAGAGTGCTGCGCGGGAAATTTACGTAGCGGAAATTCTCGCCACCTACACTACTGAATATGCGGCCACCACCGCCCGTCCAGATATTATCGCATGGTGCTCGGAAAACCTGCTAACCTTTTGGGGCGAGAAGAAACTTATCGAAGTGCGCGCCGTCACATGCCGGGAATATGCCAGCTGGCGAACAAAACAGAATGTCAGCTCACAAACCGCCCGGCGCGACCTTGAAGTGCTCAGGGCGGCCATCAAATACTATCACAGCGAATATACGCTCGACAGCGTGCCAGTCGTGACATTGCCAGCAAAATCCCCGCCAAGAGACCGCTGGCTGACCAGAGATGAATTGGCTGCTTTGCTCTATGCGGCATGGCGCAACCCGAACCACCACCATGTTGCACGCTTTATATTGATGGGAGTTTACACAGGCACCCGCTCAAAGGCAATTTTGGGACTGACATGGCTGCCGCAGGTTAATGGTGGCTGGATTGATCTTGAACAGGGCGTCATGCACCGTTCAGGCAGCGCCCAGCGCCGCACAAAGAAGCGACAGCCGCCTGTTCGCCTGCCGCAGCGCCTGATACCCCACCTGCGCCGTTGGCGCGAACACGACCAAAAGCACGGCATCACCCATGTCGTCCATTATAACGGCAAACCGGTTATCAAGCTGCGCCGCAGTTGGGTCGCTGTTCGCACGAAGGCCGGTCTTGAAAAGGATGTTGTCGCCCACACACTTCGCCATACCGCTGCAACCTGGCTCATGCAGGCCGGAGTGGACATTTTCCAGGCGGCGGGTTTTCTGGGAATGACGACACGGACGCTGGAAAACGTTTATGGCCACCACCACCCGGACTTCCAGCAAGCCGCAGCCGACAGCTTCAGCTACAGGATTGGAAGATAACTGGTACGTTTCTGGTACGCCGAGGCTTTTGGGAAGGTGGTAAAATCAGCTAAGTGTTTGATTTATTTGGTGGGCGGTGCAGGGCTCGAACCTGCGACCCCCTCGGTGTAAATGAGAACAAAGCATGAAAATCCTTTGATTTTACTAGATAATTGTTTTCCAGTGATATGCAGGAGTGGTACGTTTATATGCTGTTTGCTACGTCGCACTGGAAAACATGGACTTCCCCCACAAATATTCATGATTTGGATGGGGTTTGTTCATGTTTCGTGTCGGGTAAAAGGAAGCTGTCCAGACCCCCGGTGAGCTCCTCCTCCATTGGAACAACATCCCAGCCGCTGCTACGCA
>JAKIUO010000209.1 GCA_021647535.1 Hyphomicrobiaceae bacterium | reverse complement strand
TTTCATATTGTGGTAGTGCTTTCTCATACTCTCCCATAGATTGATAAAGTGCAGCCAAATTGTTATAACTTGTTGCAGTAAAGGGGTGATTCTTTTCCAATAACTCTTCACTTATTTTAAGGGCTTTTTCATATAGGGGTAGTGCTTTTTCATACTCTCCCATAGATTTATAAAGTGAAGCTAAATTATTATAACTTGTAGCAGTATCAGGATGTTTCTCTCCTAATATCTCTTCATTTATTTTGAGGGCTTTTTCAACTAGGGGTAATGCTTTCTCATACTCTCCTAACTCAGTATATAAGTAGGCTTCATTATCTAAAAGTATAGCACTCTCTTCATCGCTTAGGTTTTCTTCTTCAACTCTTTTTGCTATGCGTTTTATCTCTTTTTGTTTCTCTTGCATGACAACACCGATTCCATACTGTCCCCCTACATCAGGTTCAGTTCTCCCTTGAATCCAGAGTGAAATATTCCAAGAAGCGGATGAGGTGCGAGAACCGTCAACGAAGGAATGACGGAACGAGTGAAATGATATTTTCTTGTGTTTGATTCCAATTCGTTTCAAATAATTTGTGAAGTTCACAGACAAACGACCTTGCCAATTATCTGTGTTGTTTTTCTTTTGTTCTCTATTGCCATAAGCAAATGAGGGGAACAACATTTTATCTTTGTCCAGTGTAGCGACATGATCCAGAAAACCAAGTTCAATAAGTTTGTCGTGTACTGGTATTTCTCGTTCACTGTGTTCTGTTTTCATCCTATTGCCATACACATCAAAGAACCATATGCCATTTGAATCCTTCTTGATGTCAGACACTTTTAAACCGACGATCTCACCGCCTCTCATTGAAGAATAGAGCGAACACAGAGAAGGCCAATATAGATAATCTGATGAATCCATATTTGAGAAAATAGCATTCAATTCATCTTGTGCGAACGGCAATCGTTTTTTCTCTTTTGTCTTTTTCTTGGGTGTTTTGACTCTAATTTCTCCCGTAGGAGAAACTATCTTTTGTTCGTCTTCACGACGATCATTGCACCAACGAAAAACTTCATTCACAGACCGAAGATATTTTCTGATAGTGTCTACTGCTAGCGGCGGTTCTTGGTTGTTCAAATAGTCAAGAAATCCACCGCCTTCTCTTCTAGTGTATTGGTTTACAGGCTTGTTTCCGATGACCTCTACAAAGGTTCTTGCTTTGCTTGTTTTTTGTTGAACCGTGATAGGTTCTAGAGTTCGGGATTCTGCTTTCATACATTTATCTATGGCATCCAGCAAAAGTGGTTCGTCTGTTCCTTCTCGTTCACCAACAGGCAATGATCCATCTATCAGACATTGCAATGCTTCAATCTCTTTGTTCGCTTCAGAGGTCTTCATTTTTCCGCTGTCACGACGGATTTTAAGCTCTTCTATTCGTTGTTCGTTCTTGTAATTTTCAACGAGTATCGCAGTTTCGGGATTTGCAAGATCATCAGCATCAAGGTGAAACATTTCAGGTTCGCTTTCCCCACCAGTGAAACCGGCTTCAATATTTTTAATCCGATGTCTCTTTGCTTTGTCGTATGGACTGTTGATAGGTCTTCCAAGTCTGGCAGCATCAAGCATACGGTGATATTCAGCATCTTCACGAGCAAATGCAGCACCTGCAAGTTTAGGGTCTGGTGTGCCTAAAGATCGTTTGTGAGACGGTTTGCCTATAATATCCTGATATTCAATAGGGAAGTCGTGGCGATAATAGAGGTTGTTTTTGCCTGGTATCTCAACCATGTACTTGCGAAGTTTTGCCATTTTTCGTACCCCATTTTCGTACCCCTTATAGGCTTGAAGTGCCTAAACTACCGTACTTTGGGAGATTTTTCAATAAAAATGGTGCCCAGGAGAAGACTCGAACTTCCACGGCCTTACGGCCACTGCGACCTGAACGCAGCGCGTCTACCAATTCCGCCACCTGGGCTTGCGGGCGTAAGCCCAAGCAAGACGCAACAATTAGGACGCCTTGCAGCTTTTGTCAATCTCCCAATGTGCGGTTTTGACGATCATTTAGCGCTCTGCACAGGTTCTGCATGAAAAAGCGGTGTTTATCACAATATTTTTGATCGTTTTTCGCTTCTATGCTGGGGCCTTGATCGAGTGATTGTTGAAACCAAAACAGGAGTGCGGATTTATGAGTGAGACATCTGAAGACCGTCGTCAGGGCAGTGGCTTTTGGGGGCGATTGTTCCGTTCGCCAGCGTTTAAATTTGCGCTCATCGGCTTTATTGTTTTGTTGCTGATGATCCCACAGCTCATAGTCTGGGGGATGGTTTCCGAGCGCGAAAACAATGCCAGCTCCGTTCAGCGCGGGATCGCCAGCAGCTGGGGTCTGGCACAAAATGTCAAAGGGCCGTTTCTGGTCGTGCCGTTTATCGAGAAAAAAATCACCATAACGGATGGCAAGCCCGTCGAGCAGCTGGTGGAGCGCCGGGCGATTTTTCTGCCGGATGATCTTTCGATCAAGGGCAAAGTGAAATCCAAGGTGTTGCATCGCTCGATCTATGAGGCGACGGTTTATAATGCAGATCTCGTCATTTCGGGCAGCTTTGCCAAGCCCGATATCAAAAAGATTGCCCCCCATGCAGTGGAGGTGCGCTGGCACGATGCGGTGTTTTCGCTGGCGCTGTCAAGCGTATCGGGGCTGAAGGAGGCGGCTAGTCTGGAGCTTGACAATGCCCGCAAAATTGCCTTTGAGCCTAGCCTTGGCCTGCCTGGAGCTAGCTCCATGAGTGGTATCCATGCCCGCCTGTTTGCAGCAGGTGCCAAAGCCGAAGAGGGCCTGGCGGCTTTTCGTTTTTCAACCCGTCTCAATTTTGCCGGATCGCAGGCCTTGCGTTTTTCGCCTGCCGGGCGCAATACCAAAGTCAGCCTCTCTTCGGACTGGCCGCACCCCAGTTTTGAAGGGGCCTTCTTGCCGAAAAATCGCACCATTAGCGAAAAGGGTTTTAAGGCCGACTGGCAGGTGCCGCATCTGGCGCGCTCCATTCCGCAAAGCTGGGTGGGCAGCAATTTTCACGTCTTTAACGGCTTTCCAGACAATGCCTCGCGTCGGACAAGGCGTAGTCGTGGTTCGACACACAAGCTGCTGTCGTCAATCTCTGGCGGGCGTTCCATCGACCAGTTCGGCCGCACCATGTTTGGCGTCAAATTCTATATTCCGCTGGATTATTACGACCTCGTCAATCGCGCCCTTAAATATGGTCTGATGTTTTTGCTTACGGCTTTTGCCGGCGTGTTCGTCATGGAGCTGTTATCGGGCAAACGGGTGCACGCTGTGCAATATTTGTTCGTTGGGGTGATGATGGTGTTTTTCTATATTCTGCTATTGTCGCTCTCTGAGCATATCGGCTTTTTCAATGCCTATCTGATTTCGTCGGTGGCGACGGGCGGCATGTTGTCGCTTTACGTTGGCAAAATCCATCAAAGCCGCAATAAGGGCTTTATCATGATGGGGGTATTTCTGCTGATTTATGGCTTCTTGTATATGATTTTGCGCCTCGAAGACTATGCCCTGCTGGCCGGTGCGATGCTCGGCTTTGTGATGCTGAGTGCGACGATGTTCCTGACGCTGAAGGTCGACTGGAACGGAGCTGGTGACGCCCCCAGGAACGAAGGGTGAGCATAAAGTGCCGGGGGCTTTTCAGCCCTCTGGCGTTGGCGGGGTCTGGCGGTTTCATCGCCAGACATTTCAAACATGGTGGCGTTCGCGCGAAGCAAGAGAAAAAACATGGCCAATATCTATACAAGATTACGCCCACAAGAGCAGTTCTCGCTCACCTGATCGCAGGTCGATCTGACATCAGGCTATATACATTTGAAGACTACCAGTACAGAAAACCACAATGACCGCGCCGTGCCGATCCTCGATCGACAGGCACAATTTCTGCCACACCACCCCCGCAATATCAAAGGCCCCTATGTCTTTTGTCACAAAAACGGCCAACGCTACCAAGCTGCCTGTGCGGCAGTGAACGGCTGTGATGCATATGAGATAGCTGGCTATGATTTCTAAGCTGCCTGTGCGGCAGTGAACAGTAAATCAAAAGCTTCTCCTGACCAAGGGGTAGCAGATGGAGGCTATTTTGACCTTTTTACCCCTTTTTTCAAGGGGTGTTTTTAAGTCATTGGTTTTACTGTGTTTTATTTACACCCGTTTTTCGATGGTCAAAACAGAGGAACGGGATGGCTGGCGCTGAGGCCATAGGTGCTGAAACCTGCACCCTGCGATGCCTTTTTAGGCTGGCTTTCATGCGGGATACGCTGGATCATCAGGTGGAATTTTTGTCCGGTGCTGGCGCTTTTCAGGCAGACAAAGGGGGCTTTGCTGCGCGCCTCCCTCCCCTTCTTTTTCTCGTTCAAAAAGGCAAGCGCCCGCTCATAGGGGATGTTCTCGCGCTTTGCCTTGCGCCTCGCCAAACGGGCATTGCTGCTCTTGACCTGATGACGCCTGAAACAGGCATAGCCATTAATGCGCTGCTCTGGCACAGGGCGCACGCCGGTCATATCTAGATAATCGCTCAATCGCGCCAGCCCCTTTTCAAGATCAAGGGCTTCCAGTTGCTCTTTTGTCGCCGCCAGTAAACGCAACTGGCGACCCAGCGGATGCTGGCCCGGCTTGCCGATATTGGCGAGGTCATATTCGGGAAAATGCTTATCCCCCTGCTTCCGGCGCTATCAACATTTTGTAGGTTACGGGCTGACAGCTGGTTGCGAGCTGCAGCAAGGTTTTAAAAGCTGACGGCCTTGTTAGGGCGGCGGTTGGAACGGAAAACA
>JAKIUO010000208.1 GCA_021647535.1 Hyphomicrobiaceae bacterium | reverse complement strand
TCGGATAATCTGCCATGGCGAACCTCACTGGAAAGAAATATACGTAAGTTCGTGATATGTTCTTTATATATGGCAGGTGTGCGAAAAATCAACATATGGTATCACCGGAAGCAGGGGGATAAGCATTGTCTATTTTTATGTTATGTTAAGCCAAATACTAAAAAAGGTGTCAAAAACAAGGGCTTTGATTGCGCCGAACGAGCAAATAGCCTATTATATATCATGGGATGGATTGTGCAGTGTAACTCGTCAGGTTATGACGTGTCCAGAAACGGAATTTCATGGTAAAAAAACCAAAAAAGGGTCGCCAGGCAGAAGGAGCACCTCCAAGGCTTTCTGATGTTATGGAAAGTGGTGAGGCCGACTTGCACACCGCGCAGATTAATGTTTCCGAAGAATCAATTGATCGCTTTTCCCACATCTTTGAAGATGCCGTCAGCCGCTGGGAGCATATCATTTATCCGGCCATGATCATTATGGCCTTTGCCTTTGCCTATGGTTTTTTCCTGATGTTTAACCTGTCCAATGATATGCGCCGGATTGCCAAGGGGTTTGACCCTGATATGGGGGCTCACATGGAAGCGCTTGTCAATAATATGACCAAGCTGACCAATAGCATTGATGACATGCATCAGGATATGAAGATTATCGCCAAGGTCATGCCTTCGATGGACAATAAACTGACCGCGATGAAAGAAATGACTGTCATGAGCCAGCATGTGGGCGGCATGAACAAGAAGATCGGGATCATGAACCAGCGCATGTATGTCATGAACAATCACATGGAAGGCATGAACCGGCATATGGCTGCCATGAACCGACGTATGAATGTCATGACCAGCAGTGTTTCCGATATGAACCGCAGCTTCGGGCGTCCGATCTCGTTTTTCAGCCAGTTTGCACCCTGGTAACCCGATCAGCCAGAAAAACCACAAGAACAAGCGTTGCAGGTTTGATCTGGAGCCAATTGCGCCCACTCGCAATCATTCCGGCCTGCATTTTTGCTCCGCTTCAGGCGCAAAGAAACTTTCAAGTTTAAAGGCTTTTGAGGGCGGCGCTTTGGCTGACATTATTCCTCTTCATAAAAGCCGGCCTCGACCAGCTTGCTAAGCTGTTCAAGCGCCTCACTTGACTGTGCGCCGCTTGTCGTAATGGTGATAAACGTGCCCTTGGCAGCAGCCAGCATCAAAAGTTCCATTATTGAATTCCCCGATACTGTTTCATCGTCTCTTGCCACGCTAATCGTTGCATCAAAACTTTGCGCGCACTTTACAAACAGCGCCGAGGCCCGGGCATGAAGACCTTTGGTATTGCAGATAAGAACTTGCCTGGAGTGAGTGTCCTGCGGGATGTTCATCTTCTGCTCACTCGGTTTCAGGAATTGGGACGGGGGAAGCGGCATAGCATGTCGCTGGCAAGATGAATATAGCGGCGTCCTGAAGACTTGGCCTCGACAACTAGTTCACTAAGAGAAGAGGAGCAACGGTTTGTCGCCAGACAAATCAGCATGGGCAAATTAATGCCGCTGATGAGCTCAATGGGAGAGCCATTCATGGCCGCGACGGCCAGATTTGAAGGTGTGCCGCCAAACAGATCGGTGAGTAAGACGACACCATCGCCATCATTGACCCGTGAAACGCAAAGGCGAATTTCGCCAAGCAGACTTTGATCGTCAAGATCATCCTCTACAGCAATGGTTTCGAGCTGTGATTGCGGACCAACCACATGTTCAAGCGCTGTGCGGAATTCTCTTCCCAAAGACCCATGTGTGACAATGACAAGGCCGATCATACCCATTACCCTTCAAAAAACCGGCTTTTGGTTTTCTATATTGCTGACATTCATTCTGCACCTAGCTTAAATGACAGGGCAAGAAGAATTTTGAAACGGGTGATGATTTACTGTTCATATCCGTTTTTGTCGCAGGTCAAACAGGCCGCAAAAAAGACAAAAGGCCAAGCTCTACAAAAGTAAACCAGGCCTTTTAAAGGCTATAGTCTCAATGTTCAGCTCAGCCGATATTGCTGGATAGCCAGCTTTCAGGCGGCCTTGTCCAGAAGGGCGAGAGGGGACGATTTTTTGGCCATGCGAACCAAATCATCTTCAATGACAGCCAGATCAAAGCCAATATCCAAAGTGCGATCAAGTACTTCATCTACACCAAGGTCGGCAGCATGGATCATGCCCCACAAAAAGGCCGAGCGCATACCAGAGCGGCAATAGACCAATTTTGGTCCCTTTGTTTCAGCAATCAGATAACCAAAGGCCCGGGCAAAAAACTCATTATTGAGCTGATGACCATAGATCGGCATATGGCGATAATCCATTTTATGGCTCGTCGCTATTTTTTTTGCGCGTTCATCGCTCAAGATGCATTTTTCATCATCTTCAGGCAGAATATTGATGATGGTATTGATGCCGCTGGCGGCCGCGCGTTCAAGATCGTCCTCATCAAGGCAGCCAGCAATCCAGAAATCCTCATCCAGCTTCCTGAAAATCGGAGGTTTGGTATTTTTGCTTCCGTTGGTCATGGCTTGCTCCTTTCTGTCCGTCCATTTCAACTTTATGAAATAATGGAGGTGTTAGACCTAATTATGCTGTCCCCAGAAGGCCGATTCAAGGCGAAATTGCATCAAAATAGAAATTAAAACCAATATGCTGGTGTAACAAAGCTCAAGAGGGAATATTTTTCACAAAAACCCTGTATAATAGAAAAATATTTCCAACAAAAGGAGGCGTTGATATGCTCGATCAGGTGGATCTGGAGATTTTGGCCCTGTTACAGGAAGATTGCACCATTCCAGTCGCAGAAATCGGCAAGCAGGTCGGGCTGTCAACAACGCCTTGCTGGCGGCGCATCCAGAAGCTTGAAGCCGATGGCGTGATTGAGGGGCGTGTCGCTCTGCTCAATGCGCAAAAAATCAATGTTGGCGTCACGGTGTTCGTCTTCATCTCAACAAGAGAACACACCAAAGACTGGCTGGCGCGTTTCCACGCCGCCGTCGAAGAACTGCCCGAAATCGTCGAGTTTTACCGCATGAGCGGCCAGGTCGATTATCTGTTGCGCCTCACCGTCTCCGATATTGCCCACTATGATAGCGTCTACAAACAGCTGATTTCACGCATAGAGCTGACCGATGTAAGCTCCAGCTTTGCCATGGAACAAATCAAATATACAACAAAGCTGCCATTGGATTTCGCGGGGCCGGAGGACAAATAATGCACTCGACCATATCATCTGCTGCCCTGTCGCTTATACCAACCGCCCTATATATTGACCCATTCCATGGGATCATTTCTAGGGCGGTTGGTATTATTGCCTGAAAAGCAGCAAGCCAAAAATGAAGTTCTTCAAACCCTAAAAACTCGAAGCTTATTCAAAATTGGGATCACAATAAAAAAACCGGCACCACTTAAACGCGGTGCCGGCCTGTTGGAGAATGAGAGTGGATTTAACCCGACCTCCAAACAATTTAATTTTCCTATCTGCCTAGAAGGAAGCAGTCAGACCAACAACGAAGCGTGAATCACACTGGAAGAGGCTTCCTGAGCAAGTCGCAGCTGTTTCAGATACATCTGTATCCCAGTAGCGCACGTCCAGATTAAACTTGTCATAAGCCAGCCCCAGACCAACATTCCAGTAAACATACTCGTCCTGGCCAAACAGAATACCGCTATTGTTTTGACCAATAACAGTTCCCACAAGCGCGCTAAAAGTCGGCGTGATCATGCCTAATTTTGGCAGTCCGACTTCAACATTACCTTCAAGAGTCCATGTCTCGCCCAATTTTCCGGTATATTCAGGAGAATAATAAGCGGTTCCACCAAGGGTCAAGCCATCGGCAGGACTAACGGTTGCACCAGCTTTCAATTCAAGAAAGTCGAGCTCAGCGCCCTGATCGCTCGCACCTGGGTAAAGATAGCCGATGACGCCCAGATCAAGACTGATCGGTCCAAGCTTTGGTGTGATACCGACATAGAGATCCAACTCAATGTCAGCAACATCTTTTCCGGCAGCTGTCCCGCCAAAATCCAGATTAGAAGCCCAGACGCCAGCATACAACATGCCATAGGTGGCATCAAAGCCACCCTGAATGGCTGGATGCTCAGCAGTCTGCGAGACACCACGGAAAACATAATCGGAAGTCAGGCCAACATTAGCAGAAAGTTCAAGCCTACGCCCCGTTTCCATCGGCGCGTCTTTCATGGACTCGCCACGATCACGCTCAAATATGTCGCCAGCAATAGCTGGTACGCTCATCATTGTCGCGGCCATTCCACCCAGCAAGGCGAGACAGGCTACTTTTCCACGCATATTGGTTTTTGTCATTTTTCTAAGTTCCTTATGATCTTCTCTAATGCTTGCAATCTCTTCAAGACTTTCGGTCATTACGTAAACCCCCACCCGCACCCGGCAAATACACCTGCCTTCTCAACCAACAACAAAATGAGAAAACAAACAGATACCCTTCGCGGCATATAACTAAATTACGAATTGCCATATTTTGGTTACAATAAAATGAATGGCTTGCAGGCGACAATAGCAAAATAGGATTCAGTCATTTTTTGGCTATTTTTGTGGCATTTTTACCCACACCCCGCGCAAACGTGATTAATTAATGTGCATATGGACACTAATTAACCACAACAGATCCCTTCACACCCGCCATCTTTCCTTATTATGACTGGCAGGACGACCCATTCGAATCAGCTCATTCGATTCGTTCTGACAATATACAGGCTCTAAAGGAAAGTGGCTCGGAAAATCTGCACTGCTAACTGATTGCGACAATATGAGCGCCACCCAAAGAAGGCTCCACAAC
>JAKIUO010000207.1 GCA_021647535.1 Hyphomicrobiaceae bacterium | reverse complement strand
AACTCAACAGCATGGTTGGCGGCTGGCTGGCTTTTGCGGGTTATCGCACCGGCAACCGGCGTTTTGACAAGCGCTTGAAATATGGCGTGCTTGCCGTGGGCGCGCTGTTGTCGGCGATCACCGGCGCGGCGCTGTTTGCCACTATCTACCCCCCCGCTATACTTGGCCGGGAAATTTATTACTCTATCGCGGTGGGCGGTTTTGGCGCTGGCGTCATCTTTTTCGCGGCAACGCTGGCCTTTGATCTGCTGGTGGCGCAGCGCGGGTTTTGCCGTTATGTCTGCCCCGGCGGTGCGCTATATTCACTGCTTGGCCGCTATCGCCCGGTACGCATCAAGCGCATTGTCGAAAGCTGTAATGACTGCGCCAAATGCAATGTCGTCTGCGAGTTCGGCCTTGACCCCTTGCGCGATAATTTCGGCCAAGAATGTAATAATTGCACAGCCTGCATCGCCGTTTGCCCGACCGATGCCATGACCTTCATCCTGTCGCCCTTTGATCATCCAGAGCAGGGGCCGGGACATCTGGGCAAGAAATATCGCCGCGAACTTGAAAAGAAAAATGATCGCATCGGGGAGCCAGCGCAATGACCGACACGCCCCAAAAGAACACAGGCCCAAGCGGCATTGATGAAGCCGCTGGGCAACTGGTCGTCAAAATGATTCTGGGCCTTTTGTCCCTGTCGGCGCGAGGTCGGGGTGGCTCTTCTGGCCCGTCACGTTTAGGTTCCTCACGTTCTGGCCGTCGTTCATTTTTGAAAAAAGGAGCGGCGGGGATCACGTCGCTGCTCTTGATGGGGCTGCCTTTTGCCTTTGCCCGTTTGCTGACCCCAGCTGGCCGCTCGGCCATCGACCCGACAACCGCTGACAAGTCAAAGCGCAATATTTATCACAAGGCACGGCGCAATATATTGCGGCCCCCCGGTGCCTTGCAGAATGACGCGGAATTTATATCGGCCTGCATCGGCTGTGGCCTGTGCGGCGAAGTCTGCCCGCCACATTGCATCAAGTTCCACAAGAGCGATGGCGGTTCCCAATCAAACACCCCCTTTATCAACGCTTCAGAGGTCGCCTGCATTTTGTGCAACAAGTGTATGGAAGTCTGCCCGACGAAAGCCCTCACCGTCACGCCGCGCCCAAAAATCGATATGGGCATTGCGCAAATCGACCGCTCGGCCTGTTACCCATGGGTCGATCGCGGCATTTGTGGCGCCTGCGTCTCGATCTGTCCGCTGGGCAAAAAAGCCATCAGTCATAAAGAATGGAACCAGTATCAACCGATCATTCACAGCGCTTGCGTGGGTTGCGGACTGTGCGTCGAAATCTGCCCGCACCCCTCAACGCCGATCTGGATCGTTGATCGGGCGCAAGGCACGGTGGCCAGACATTCGATATGAGGGGAGAGGCCCTCGCCGAGCGGGCGTGCTGCGCGCACAGCGCCAAGGGGTGACCCCTTGGAACCCATTTTGGTATTGGGGATTGGGGATTGGTTCCACAGGCGCTAAGTTAGTGCCACACACTTCGTCATTCCCGCGTAGGCGGGAATCCAAGTAAGCTAATTTTAGGCGAACGGGTTCAAATTTGAATAGGAGACTGCATTTTTTGCAAGGTTCGTTACAAAACACAAACAAATCACGAGTTTCAACCCGCTTGGCTTCCCGCCTTCGCGGGAATGACGGATAGAAGTGTCTAAACTTAGCGCCTATGGGGATTAGTCCCCAATGCTTGTCGGCACAAGATGCCAAGCCTCGCAGAGAGAAAATGGGCGGTGCGCGCAAACCGCGTAAGCGGTTTTTAGTCTAAGAAAGAAGTGGGATATGGATAAAAACACACTCAACAGATTTTTCTTTCTGGCGTTCGGGTTTATATCACTGCTGGTTAGTCTGTCTCCGGCTCAGGCGCATCATGTGCTGGGGCGGCCTTCTTATGCGCTTAATGAGGATAGCAACACGCCGTCCAGTATGCAGGTTGAGACGCAGATTGGCGATTACTTTATCAATTATATGGTGTTCCCGGCTTTTCCGCGTCCCAATGAGCAGGGGCGGGTTAATCTGTATGTGCGCAAGCTTGATGGTGGTCTAGCTTTTACTGGCAAGGTTGATTTTTCAGTGCGTGACGATAGCTGGTCTTCCTGGTTTGGGCTTGGCGAAAATAGCGAAAAGCTGGGGGCGCAGATTATTGATGACAATGTGTATCGTCAGGGCTTTGTTTTTCGCCAGCGCGGCAGCTATATTATTTCCGCCCATTTCATGGATGGCAAGGTGCCTTATGATATTGACTTTCCGTTGCAGGTCGGCGCGCCATCACCGGTTGGGCCGCTGGGTATTGCCGTTGTTTTGATTTTGTCGGTGCTGGGCGGGGTCAGTCTGATCCAGCGCCGCCGGGCGATGAGTGGGCAGATCCGTAGCGCGCATGTGGAGCGTTGAATATTGGGCCGGGGCAAGATTATGCGAGTGTGAGAACTTATGACGAAAGATGACAAAGACGTGCAACTGGACCGACGCGCTTTCTTCACTTTAGGCGTAAAAAAGGTGGCCAGGACGGCTGTTGATCTGGCACAAACGCGTGTCGTGCAACGGGCCAAGCGTTATATCCGCCCACCTTTTGCCCTGGCAGAACTTGACTTCTTGATTAAATGCACACGCTGCAGCGCTTGTATCGAGGCGTGCCCGCAAGATATTATTTTTCCTTTGAGCGCCCGGCTGGGGGTTGAGGTGGTATCGACACCGGCGCTTGATCTGCTCGCCGGGGCTTGTCTTTTATGTGAAGACTGGCCGTGCGTACGCGCCTGCGAGGTCGAGGCCTTGCAGCTTCCCGAACGATCAGATGACGAAGGCGAACAGCTTGCGGCTCCCCGTTTGGCGCTGGCGGTCATTGATCCGGTGCATTGCCTGCCTTTTTCAGGGCCGGAGTGCGGTGTCTGCGGCTCGGCCTGTCCCATTGAGGGGGCGATAGAATGGGAGATGACCAAGCCCAAAATCAATGAAGAGCTGTGTTGCGGTTGTGCGCAATGCCGCGCGGCCTGTATCACAGAACCCAAAGCGGTGTTGATGCGCTCGGTACAAATTGTAGAAGATCCGGTCTGACAGGTCGATTTACATTGCTATCTATGGTTGTGCTTGGCATTGGCAGGCCCAAATTAACCTGTTTGCTGCGACAATAAGTATCAAATAAACGCTATCGTAACCAATATGAGGAGTAAAGACATTAGAAAGAGTTAAAAATGCACTTTTCGCTTGTTGTAATCGGATAGCTATGTGTTAAAGGTATGTAAAGCGATGTGGATCCCCCCTGAAAAAATTTCAGTCGTTTTTTTTTATCTTTGCATTGAAAAAAAGGGTTCCATATTGATCAGTATAGATATTTTTCGAGGTGGGGTGCAGTACCATGCGTTATCCAATTTACTTTTTCCTGTTACTATCAGGAATTTTCTATCTAACAAGCGAACAGGTTGATGATAAGTCTTCCAAGACTGTTGCGACGAACGGCCAGGCTCTGCTGCCTTATGCGCGCAAAATTGCCAAAGGGTCAGCTGTAGAAGAGACCAGCGTCGAGCCGTTGAAAATTGCCAAGACTGTTGTCGAACCGATGGAGCCTGTTGCAAATAAGCCTGTCAAAGTCGACACAGACGAGATCAAGCAGGCCTCACTGGAAAGTCAAAATATTGTTACCGGCAAGGACCAGAAGACAAATGTTAAGCTTTCAAAGAAAGAGACTGCACTTGGTGTAGCCGTTGGCACTTATCTGGCCAACAAACCGTCATTTGACAGCCAGCCTCAGAATAATTTCCAAAAGGTTGATCGTAAGAAGCTCGACTGGACCGTTTTTGGCAATAGCCGGAAAGTCGTCAGAGCTTCATTGCCGAAAAGAGTGCCCACAAAAGACCAGCTGGATGCTGCAGGTCTGGCATCTGATAATATTATTTCCACCCGGCAACTGAGAAAAAGAAGAACTGTTTCCCGAGCTACCAGGAAAAGTCAAAGACAGGCCAGACAGCGGGCCAGAAATATCAGAAATGCCAGGAACGTCAGGAATGCCAGAAAGTCTCGCGCTGCACGCACGAAATCGAGAAGATATGCCCGTCTCAACAAAAGAAACAGAAATATCCGCAGGATTGCCAGTCGTCGTTCTGTCAGAAAACCTCGCAAAAAAACGGCTTCACGTCAGCGCGCAAGGAAATTTGGCTTCGGGGCCGTTAATGGTGTGATCTCATTTTCCACTGGAAACTAAAGTCCATTGAGCCCCGTAAATCTGGGTACTGAACAAAAACATTTGAATATTTATTGCACCTGGCGAGATAGCTCGTCGGGTGTATTTTTGTGTTCATTCCACAGGAGTGCCCATGCCAACGGTCAATATTTATGCGAGCTGGTATTATCTGTGTTCAGGCGGTTTTTTCGCGAAAGCGTTCGGCGGTTGACAGATCAACGCTGACCATCTGGCTGATGCCTTTTTCCGCCATGGTGACGCCGAACAGCTGATCCATGTGGGACATGGTGGTGGGGTGATGGGTGATGACCAGAAAACGTGTATCGGTCTTTTGCGTCATCTTGTCGAGCAGCTTGCAAAAGCGTTCGACATTGGCGTCATCGAGCGGCGCGTCAACCTCGTCGAGCACACAGATGGGCGCGGGGTTGGTCAAGAACACGGCAAAGATCAGCGACAGGGCAGTCAGGGCTTTTTCGCCTCCCGATAACAGGCTGAGCACTTGCGGTTTTTTACCCGGCGGGCTGGCAATGATTTCGAGGCCAGCCTGCAGGGGGTCGTCACTTTCAACCAGTTCAAGACGCGCCTTGCCACCACCGAACAGTGAGGTAAAGAGGGT
>JAKIUO010000206.1 GCA_021647535.1 Hyphomicrobiaceae bacterium | reverse complement strand
GGTGAGCGTAAAAGGGAGTTTTTTATGCTTGACCATCAACACAGATGCTCCAAACCTCCCGTTTTTCTATTTTAAATATCAAAAAGGGGTGGGTTTGGGAGGTCTCCTCCCAAGTGGGTGTGGGCGATAGCCCATTCGCGCAGCGAGGCGGCGCTTAACTTAGCGCCTATGGGACCAGTCCCCAAACCTCTCCAATGTGATTCTCGTTCCCAAGCAAAGCGTGGGAACGAGAATGCTAAACTTGGCGCCTGTGTGAACGGCTTTAGCGCGCCCGACAGCGATGGTAACGGCGCAACGCATATGAACTTCCCGACCGGCGGTAGCTCCGCAAAAGTCTGGAGCATGATCTTCTGCTGGAAATTCCGTAATGGGAACGGGAGCGGGTTTTACTATAACGGCTACCGGCTCGAAACAGGATATTATAGTCGCTTGAACCGGCTGGCCCGTTCCAATAAAGAGGCTCATAACCGCTGCTGCCCCCATATCCCGCAACTGCGTTGCCAGTCAGTGCAGCACTAGAAAGTACGCCGATTGCCAGCGCGATGATTGTTCTTTTCAACATGATTTAACTCCTCAGTTGAATTTCAGATCCTTATAACAGGCTTGACTAAAATAACCTGGATGTCAAATCAACAATCAACAATCAACACGCTTATGTCAATTTCCAGGGCAATTCAATTCTCGAAAGCTTTGCTTCGCAAGCGGGCTGCCGCCCGCACCCGCTTGGGAGGAAACCTCCCAAACCCACCCTTTTTTACTTTAAAATAGAAAAATGGGAGGTCTGGAGGGTGGTAACCCTCCAGCGGAGTACGGGGCTGGCCCCGTCGCGAAGCGAGGCTGCGGTTAGAATTGAATTGCCCTGTGTCAATTTCAGTCTGGACATTCCATGAGGAGCTCTGCAATCTGTTCTATTGCGCTGGAAGCGGCTGACCTTCTTCCAAATCGCCACGATTGACAAGTTCGCGCCGGTGGCGCTCTTCGGCAGACAGCTCCTCATGACCAGAATCATCAATAGAACTCTGCCGCGTTGTGCCAGAGCTGCGCATATGAACACTGGAATCTGGCAAATCAACCACAGCCCCCTCATTTTGCGCTGGCACAATCGAACCTGTTGAAGCAGGCTCCCCATTCGCGTTTGAAGGCGTAAGATTTTCTGATTGCCCACTGCCGCCAATTCCAGCAAACATTGAGGGTGCAGATATAGTGCAGCCAGAAAGCATCGAGACTGTAATACAGCCAAAAAATGATAATATCAGCTTCATGTTTTGAGCTGTTCCCCGTTATCTTCTCGTATTCGCAAGATTTTTCACGCCACAATACAGGAAGTCTCAATTTTGGTGCAGGCGAATCGCCCACTTTTTATTATTTACTTATAAAAGATTAAATTCAGCCAGAATTCAAGGAAATTATTGCTGTCCTGAAAAACGATGTGCCGTTTGGCCAAACCCGAATGTGATGGGAGCTGGTGCCGCTTTGGCGGTCCTTTTCAGCCCCTTTTTTGGTGTGGCTTCTTCATCACGAACTGCAACTTTTGACAGATCAGACAGATTGTTCTGTTCCGTTGAGGGTTTGATTTGAGCGCGAATGGCTTGGGCTGGCACCATTTGCGGTGTCGGTTTGGCAACAGGTTTTTTGTTGGCCGGTTTTTTGCTGACCCATTTGACTAATTTCTTTTTCAAAGGCCTGACGACCATTTTTTTAGAAAGCACCGGTTTGCTCGTGACGCGAGCCACTTGTATCGGCAAGCGTTTTTGGATTTTCCTAAATTTGACATTTTTCGCTTTTGGAACTTTTTTCGTTTTTGATACTCTTTTGACTTTTGGGACTTTAGACCTTTTTGACAGTCTCGCCACACGGGACTTTCTTTCCACACGAGAATCGTAAACAGCCCGTCTGGCAGTCGCATAAGCTCTGCCCTCATTTGCAAGACCAAAAGAAGCGTCGTCGCCAAGGCCACCTCCGGCCCCGACATTGCTACACCCAGCCAAAGCCACAGGCAGCAAAAATATCAGTCCACAAACACGCAAGACGAGCGACAAGAATTTCGTTTTGTTATCGATCATAGATCTACACTCTATTTAATGTTGTGTTGCAGCGACAATCAAATAAAGAGAAGACGCAAACGTCCTCACCTGATCATAGCCCCCTTCTAATCAAGGTATGGATGAGAATATAAGCCGAAACGAAGGAAAAAATAAGGCACTGGCAATCGCCAATAAGGACAGGGCACCGACCCATAGGGCAAAGTTTCCAGAACGGCCCTGCCTTTTTTGCGCCTCGGCCAGTTTTTCCAGGCTTTCCTCATTCAGATGCACGCCATTTTGCGTGGCCTGACCAACGGCCTCAACGGTGCGCGCCGCTTGCAACAAAAACTCAGGCAGTCCCGTTGCCACCTGCCCTAACTTGCCGGTTTCATCGCGCAACTCACGCAGTTTTCCCGAGATGCCAAGCGTGCGGTGCATCCATTCCTCAACCACCGGTCCCGCCGTCGTCCACATATTGAGTTGCGGGTCCAGCGAACGCGCCACCCCTTCCACCACCACCATGGTTTTTTGCAACATCAAAAGTTCGGGACGCGTCTTCATATCGAACACTTCGGTATAATAAAACAACTGGCCGAGCAGCCCGCCCATGGAAATCTCTTCAGCAGTGCGCCCCTGAATGGGTTCGCCAACCGCTCGTAAAGCCTGCGCAAAACTGGCAGCAGAGTGGTGCGCCGGCACATAACCCGCATCAAGATGCATTTGCGCCGAGCCTATATAATCGCGTGAAATAAAGCCATTCAGAATAAGCGCCAGATAGCGCTGCTCCTGCAGGCCCAGCCGTCCCATAATACCAAAATCAATGGCGACAATATCGCCTTTTTTATCAATAAACAGATTACCCTGATGCATATCGGCATGGAAAAATCCATCGCGCATGGCGTGGCGCAAAAAAGACTGGATGAGATGCGCCCCAAGCTTTTTGGTATCATGCCCCTGCGCCTTCACGGCCTTGACATCATGCAAGGGAATGCCATCAATCCATTCGGTCGTGAGCACACGCTGGGCGGTCCGCGACCACTCAATATCCGGCACCCGAAAGCCGCTATCATCGGCAACATTTTCCGCCATCTCGGAAATGGCCGCCGCTTCCAGACGCAAATCCATTTCCAGCGCCACCGAATTGGCCAGCGTATCGACAATGGCCACCGGCATGATGCGCTTGGCTGCTGGATCAAAACGCTCGGCCAGATGGGCGGCCTCATAAAACGTGCGCAGATCACTTCTAAAACGCTTGTCAACGCCGGGACGCAATACTTTCACCGCCACCCAGCGCTCGCCTTTGTCATCGCGTATGCGCGCCTTGTGAACCTGCGCAATAGAAGCGGCGGCAATCGGTTCGCCAAATTCGGCAAACAGCTCACTTATCGGTGCGCCCAGCTCTTTTTCAACGACAGCAACAGCCTCGTCCATCGGAAAGGGCGGCAACCGATCCTGCAGTGAGGTCAACTCGCGCGCCATATCCTTGCCGACCAGATCATCACGCGTCGCCAGAAATTGCCCGAGCTTGACATAGCTTGGCCCCAGACGGGTGAGGGCTGGCGAAATCCCCTGATGCTGCTTCAAAGGTCGCCACCACAGCGGGCTCGACAGCGCTTTTAAAAAGTTAAAAAGGGGAGGCGCTTCGAGGCCTGGCGGCGGTATGGGCACGCCATAGCGCATCAGGGTCAGTCCGGCGCGCACCAGCTTGAACATATTGGTTATGGATGCCATGGGCCTGCCTTTTTATTGTTGGGCTCTCGACTTGTATTCCAGATCTTGAAGAGGGCAAAGGACTGTAAAGGACTGTTGAGTATCAGGCCCTAAAGTTTCCAGCCCGAATGCATGGCCGCAATGCCGCCAGAGAGGTTGCGATATTTGACCTGATCAAAGCCCGCCTCCCCGATCATCGTGGCAAAAGCGTCCTGCGGTGGAAATTTGCGAATGCTTTCCACCAGATATTGATAGCTGTCACGATCCCCCGAAGTCAGCTTGCCAAGCGTTGGAATGACATTGAACGAAAACAGATCATAGACCTTGTCGAGCACCGGCATTTCAACCTTCGAAAACTCCAGACACATAAAACGTCCGCCGCGCTTCAAAACCCGGTGCGCCTCATGCAGCGCCACATCAATATGGGTGACATTGCGGATGCCAAAGGCGATGGTATAGGCATCGAAACTATTATCCGGGAAGGGCAGGCTTTCGGCATTGCCCTGCACAAAGGACAAACGATCGCTCAGGCCTTTTTGGGCGGCGCGCTTTTCGCCAACCCGCAGCATCTCGCCCGAAATATCGCAAATCACCGAGCGCGTATCACCGTCAGAGGCCTTGAGCAACCGAAAGGCAATATCACCCGTGCCACCCGCCACATCGAGGTGAAGATAATTTTCGGAGCTTCTGGGCGGGGCCAGCCAATTGATAAAGGCCTCTTTCCATAAACGATGCAGACCGCCCGACATAAGGTCATTCATCAGGTCATATTTTTCGGCCACGCTGGAAAAAACTTCGTTGACAAGCCCCTGACGCTGATCCTCGTCAACAGACTTGAAGCCAAAACTTGTGCTGGTATCATTGCCGCTCATGAAAAGCTCCTGTGGTCAAAATCTGCGCCACCATAGCGCAGCGGGACTGTGCGCGCTATGGTGTAATTTGTCCATGATTTAAACGCTAAAAGCGCCTGTCGGCACTTGCCCTTGCCGGGCAGGCAGCTTATGCAGCTGGCAGAAAATGGCGAGCCCCTTTCATCCCCATTTTGAAATTGGGGTTTGGGGACCAGTCCCCAATGCTTGTCGGCACAAGATGCCTGCCTCGCAG
>JAKIUO010000205.1 GCA_021647535.1 Hyphomicrobiaceae bacterium | reverse complement strand
ACTAATCAGACAGAACCTGCACCAGACAACACGCTGGACCCCGATGAAATCGAGCGCTTTTCGCGTATTGCCGATGAGTGGTGGGATCCTTTGGGCAAATTTCGCCCTTTGCATCAGCTCAATCCGGTACGCCTGACCTATATCCGTAATGAAATCTGCCGCCATTTTGGCAAGAATGCGCGCCAGCCTTATCCGCTCAAGGGTCTAAAAATCCTTGATATTGGTTGTGGCGGCGGGCTTTTATGTGAGCCCATGACCCGCATGGGGGCCAGTGTCACCGGTGTTGATCCGGCTCACAAGACCATTGAAGCCGCCAAATCGCACGCCGTTGAGATGGGGCTCGACATTGATTATCGCGCCACCCGCGCTGAAGAGCTGCTGGCATCAGGCGAACAGTTTGATGTCGTGGTTAATATGGAAGTCATCGAACATGTCCCTGATGTCCCGGCCTTTGTCAAACTGACCAGCGACCTGCTGCGCCCCGGCGGGCTGATGCTAGCTTCGACGCTGAACCGCACCCTTAAATCCTACGGGCTGGCCATTATCGGCGCTGAATATATCATGCGCTGGCTGCCCACCGGCACCCATCAGTGGGAACGCTTCGTCACCCCGGAGGAACTCAAAAAAGCGCTACTTGATGCAGGCCTGGAAGGGGTTGACCTCACCGGCATGAATTATAATCCGCTGAACGGCTCCTGGTCCCTTGATTCTGATATGGATGTCAACTATCTGGCCAGCGCCCGCAAACCAGAGTAAAGAAAACCAGAATAAAGCAGGCCAGAATAAAAGCAGGCCAGCCCTCCCCCGTTCGGACAGACCCCGCTCTGAGCCAATCGGTAAATATAAAGGCGCCCCATTTATGAGCGAAGATATACTGAACAGACTGGTAAAAACCATCCATGAGCGTCGAAATGCCCCGGCAGATCAATCATATACGCGAAAACTACTTGACGCCGGGCCGGAAAAATGCGCCAAAAAGCTTGGAGAAGAAGCGGCGGAAACCATTATCGCCGCCCTTGTCCAGACCGATGACGATCTGACCAGTGAAGCTGCTGATCTGCTCTATCATCTGCTGGTTTTGCTGGAAAGCCGTATGGTGAGCTTTGACGATGTGCTGAAAAAGCTGGAAAGCCGCACCAGCCAATCGGGCTTGCAGGAAAAAGCATCGAGGCAGAAATAAAGCCGGGTAAGAAACATTCCTGCCAGGTTCGACAGGAAGGAACAGGGCCATGAACGGGCCAGAAGCAACACCAACCGTCAAGCCGGACAACTCCGGCAAGGCCACCTCGCCAAGCTCGGCTTATCGCTCTTTCACGCGTCAGGACTGGGCGCGCCTGCGAGCCGAAACGCCTTTGACCCTTGAACTTTCCGATGTTAAATCGCTCACCGGCCTGCTCGAACCCGTCTCCCTTGCTGAGGTCGAAGAGGTTTATCTGCCTCTCACCCGGCTCCTTAATCTGCACGCCGTGGCCTCTCAAAATTTGCACCGCGAAACCAATCTGTTCTTGCAAAAAAGCGCCCCCAAACCGCCCTTTATCATTGGTATAGCGGGCTCGGTTGCTGTTGGCAAAAGCACCATGGCGCGTATCTTGTGCGCCCTGCTGGCCAAATGGGATCGTCACAAAAAAGTAGCGCTGGTGCCAACGGATGGTTTTTTGTGGCCCAATATTGAACTGGAACGGCGCGGACTGATGCAACGCAAAGGCTTTCCTGAAAGCTATAATGCACGTGCGCTCGTGCGTTTTCTTGCTGCCATCAAGCAAGGACAGAGTAATGTCAAAGCGCCGGTTTATTCGCATTTCAACTATGATATAGTGGCCGGTCAGTCCGTTACAGTTGATCGCCCCGATATTTTGATCATAGAAGGCCTTAATGTCCTGCAACCACCGCGCCAGCCTGATAAAAGCCAGCACGCCAAGAGCCCATATACAAAGAGCCCGCATATAAAGAGCAGAGACACGCTCGAACACCTGCCTTATGTTTCCGATTTTTTCAACTTTTCTATCTATATGGATGCCCATGAAAAACAGCTGGAGCATTGGTATATCGAACGTTTTATGGTGTTACGTGAAACCGCTTTTAAGGACCCAGGCAATTATTTTCACCGCTATTCCAAACTTCACAAACAAGAAGCCGAGCAAAAAGCCCGCGATTTGTGGCGCACCATCAATCTTGTCAATCTGAGGGATAATATCAGGGATACCCGTCCACGCGCCGATCTTATCTTGCGTAAAGGTGAGGGCCACGCCATTGATCAGGTGCTTCTACGCAAACAATAAAGGGGTTTGCAAGGCCCTCCTGCATTTTGGTCAAGATTTGCCTTTTTTCCGCTTTCTGACGCCTATATAGTAAACGAAATCAGGAGGCTTATCATGCAAACGGCGCTTAAAATTATCGGAATACTGGTCCTTGTCCTTATCTTTGTTATCGGTGGTGCGATTGTCGCTCTACCCTATTTTTTCTCCACCGACCTTGTCAAAAGCAAGGTTGCCGAGCTGGTTGAAAGCCAGACCGGACGCAAGCTTGATATCAGGGGGGACACCTCCTTCAAGCTGTTTCCAAATATTGCCGTTTCACTTGGCAATATCACCCTGTCAAACCCACCTGGCATGGATGGCGAACCGCTTGTCCGCATGAGTTCCCTGCGTGCCAACCTAAAACTGATGCCCTTGCTCACGGGCAAGGCAGTCATTGACAGCCTGTCGCTTGTCAAACCGCAATTCAACCTGCTGGTCGACAAAAGAGGCCTGCGCAACTGGGACTTTGCCCAAAGCGGCGGCGCGTCAAGAGCGGATAACGGCGGTCGTAATGATCAATCCGGCAGCGCCCTGACTGTTGGCACCCTCACCATCAAGGATGGGTCTGTTCACTTCATCAACAAGCAAAGCGCCATTGATGAAGAGTTACAAACCATAAATTTTGTACTCACCCAGCATAAAACAAGACGCTCTTTGAAAGCCGATGGCTATTTGCGCTGGCGCAATGAAAAGTTCTCCCTGACCAGCACCATTGACGACCCAGATGCCCTGTTGGCTGGCAAGGCCTCAAATCTGCTGTTCCGGGTCAATTCACGCCTGACCAATAGTCGCTTTGAAGGGCTGCTTGATCCTGCACAGCCCTTAATCGAGGGCAAAATCGTATCCGACACCCCTTCCGTACAAAGATTTGCCGCTTTTTTAGGCCACGACCTGCCCTCAAATGAGGGGTTTGGCAAACTCAAGATCAGCTCCACTCTAACGGCTAAAGAGGACAGTGTTGAATTTGCCACGAGCCAGTTTCTGTTCGACAATATGGACCTGTCGGCACGGGGCCGGGTCGACTTGAGCAAAGAGCGCCCGAATATAACAGCCCATTTGCGCGCTGACCGTATCAACCTTAATCTTTATCTTGGCGGGGCAAATGGCACGGCTGGCTCTTCGACTGGACAAAGCGACACGGCAGATACGCCCGTCGATCTTTCGGCTCTGAAAGCCATAGATGGACATTTCACTCTAAAAGCCGACGAAATCCTTTATGGCAAAGCCAGACTTGGTGCCGGGGATTACGAAGTCACCCTCAAGGAGGGCCGCGCCAATGCCAGCATTAATCAGCTGTCACTCTATCGCGGCACAGCCACCGGCAAGCTGGTGCTTGATGGCAGTCGTGCGACCTACGTTATCGGGGCCAAATTCAACCTTAAAAATGTGCTGACCGGAGCGATCCTGCGCGATTTCGCAGGCTTTGATAAGCTGGCGGGCAAGGGCAGCCTGTCTGGCGATCTCAGTATGCGGGGCAACAGCGTCAAGGCCCTGAAAAGCAGCCTCAAGGGTACCACAAAAATCAACCTGTCAAAGGGCCGTATCGAAGGCTTTGACCTGGCCAAATATGTCGAAAATTTCACCGGCAACAAAATACCGGGTTCGGGCGAGGGCTATGAAGGCAAACCAACAACGGCCTATGATAAAATGACCGCGCTCATCCAGATCAACAAGGGCGTTGCCCGCAACAAGGATTTCTTGCTAAAGGGCCGGTTCTTCAGGGTAAGAGCTGCCGGAACGGTGGATATTCCAGGCCAGTCCCTGCGTTTACGGATGGCCCCCAAACTGTTTTCCGGCGACTGGAAATTTGCGCCCCCCTTGCGCGCCACTGGTCCCTGGTCAAATCCGAATGTTGAATTTGACACTGTGGCCTTTCTGGGCGGCAGCAATGGTGTGCTCAACACGGTTCGAGGCCTATTGGCCGGTGACCGGGTTGACCTTGGCAGTGTCCTGAAAAATCGCGGCCTGCAATCAGATGCCGAGATCGAAGCCTATCTGTCTGGCAAAAAAATAGATACCAGCAAGGACCGCCGCCCGGCCAATGAGAGTGAACCGGCAGGCGGGGTCACGGACAGCCCCCTTGCCAAGCTGCTGAGCGGCGGCAAAAAGAACGGTGGCGCTCTAGGGCAACTTCTTGGCGGCAACAAAAATAAGAATGGCGGGCTAGGCGGCCTACTGGGCGGAAACAAGAAAAACGGCACAGAAAACTTGCTGAAAAACCTGTTTCAATAACCCGGTTATAAATCAAAGCCTCCCTGCTTAAAATGGATTGCAGGGAGGCTTTTATTATCTGTCAAAGTGCCCCCACCCGCACGCCCCTCCAACCCAAATTGGGATCGTTAAGGGACGCGTCCCTTAACCGCCGCCCGCGCAGGGCATTCTTTCTTGCAACAGCTATTTTTCAAACATCAGCTTGCGCACACCGGAATAAATGGCACCGGTGACGATACAAGGGGCGGCCAGACCAGCCTGCCCGAAGGCCGTTGCCGCCACGCAGCCCACCGCCAACAAAGTCTCACCCACTCTGGCTGGCATGGCCCATTTAGCGTATTTCCC
>JAKIUO010000010.1 GCA_021647535.1 Hyphomicrobiaceae bacterium | reverse complement strand
TCCCCGAACCCCTGCTTTTTTGCAGTTTGATGATAGAAAAGGGTGGGTTTAGGAGGTTTCCTCCCAAGCGGATTCGGGCGGCAGCCCGATTGCGAAGCAAATTGCGTAAGAATTGAATTGCCCTGGGACTTGGTCCCCAACGCCATGCGCGCAACATGCCTGTCCGGCGAGGACAAGCCGCGTAGCGGATTTTGAGGCTGTCGAATGCGTCAATATATAGGGAGATTGGTATAATTCGGGCTACAATAACCCAAATACCGCCAGTTTCAGATCATCAAGGCCGGTGTTTTTCACGGAAGATGTGCCAATCACTTCTGGATAAGAGGCCGGATGCTTGGTCAGCAGTTTGGTGACCTCGGGAACGATTTTCTCCTGCTCAGCCTTTTTCAGCTTGTCGAGTTTGGTGAGAACAATCTGATAGGAAACGGCGGCTTCATCAAGCATTTCCATGATCTCGATGTCATTGGGCTTCAGGCCATGGCGGGCATCAATCAGCAAGAACACCCGCGATAACGTTGCCCGCCCGCGCAGATATTGGTGAATGAGCTGGTTCCAGCCCTCGACAAGGCTTTTTGAAGCGCGCGCATAGCCGTAGCCCGGCATGTCGACCACATAAACCCGCTCATCGACCTTCTCTCCAAGCGTGAAAAAATTAATCTCGCGGGTGCGCCCCGGCGTGTTGCTGGTGCGGGCGATGGACTTGCGGCCTAGCAGAGCATTGATCAGGCTCGACTTGCCAACATTGGAGCGCCCGGCAAAGGCAACCTCAACGCGATCATCATCAGGAAGGCCGTCAATATTGACAACGCCCTTTATAAATTCGCACGGCTGGCAGAAAAACTTTATCGCCCGAGCACGCTGTTCATTTTCATCGGTGGTTTGTGTCATGAATGTACGTCCTTGTGCCCTGCCGGGCATGTCTTCGCCAGACGGGCAACCTGCGCGGTTGGCGTTGGGGACCAGTCCCCAAACCCCTGTTTATTAATGTATACTCAAAACACTCGAAGATCAGACAAAGTTTGCGAAAAACCGTTGTCCGATCAACGAGGTTCACCCGTTAGCAGCCAAATTGCCATCATGCAAAAAAACAGAGTTCAATACGCCCTTTTCCAAAATGGGTTCCAAGGGATCATCCCTTGGCGCCGTGCGCACAGCACGCCCGACCGACGAGGTCATTATTACGAGCCGCCAGCTTTTTCACTTACTTTGCCCATCAGCTTGCGGATGCCGGTATTTTCCAACAGGTCCACTTCGACGCCATTTTTATTCATGATATACCATTGCTGAAGGACCGATAAAAAATTGTTCCAGGCCCAATAGATCACCAGTCCAGCGGGGAAGCTGGCCAACATAAAAGTGAACAGGACAGGCATCCAGTTGAAAATCATCGCCTGGGTTGGGTCACCCTGTTGCGGGTTGAGCTTCATCTGCACCCACATGGTTATTCCCATCAGCACCGGCCACACACCAATCGAGGCCCACTCTGGCAGACCAAATGGCAGCAGGCCAAACAGATTAAACAGGCTGGTTGGGTCGGGCGCTGACAAATCGTGGATCCAGCCAAAGAATGGGGCGTGGCGCATTTCGAGCGTCACGAACAGTACCTTGTAAAGGGCGAAAAACACCGGGATCTGAATAACCACCGGCAGGCAGCCCGACAGCGGATTGGCCCCGCTCTTTTGATAAAGCGCCATGGTTTCCTGCTGCTGCTTCATCTTGTCATCGGCATAACGTTCACGGATTTTCTGCATTTCCGGTTGCAGTTTTTTCATCTTGCTCATGCTCTCATAACTCTTGTTTGCAAGAGGAAAGAACAATATTTTAACAAGCACTGTGACCAGCAAAATGGCCACGCCGAAATTGCCAAAAAGACCAAAGAAGAAATGCAGCGCCATAAACATCGGTTTGGTGATGAACGGGAACCAGCCCCAGTCAATCAGCAGATCAAGCTGCTTGATGCCATATTTCTCGCCATAATGGTCGATGATATCGACCTTTTTGGCCCCGGCGAACAAATGTCCACGCACCTCTTTGGTGCTGCCAACGGGTATATTGACGGCGTTCAATAAATAATCCGTCTGAAACCGGGCGCTTTTATCCTGACCGCTGCCGGAAAAATGCGCTTCATAGGGCGCGCTCTGCTCGGGAATAAGTGCGGCGGCCCAATATTTATCGGTCAGCCCCAGCCAGCCTTGCTTGCCCCGAAAGGTTCTCGATTTTTCTTCAAGAATTTCGTCATAGTCCAGTTCTTGCAGGCCTTCTTCGCCAAGAACACCCAGCAGGCCTTCATGGAGAATATAAAAACCTTCTACCTTGGGCATACCATGCCGCGAAATGAGCGCATAGGGATGCAGGCTGACGGCGCTACCTGAAGTATTGGTGACGCTTTGAGAAATCGAAAACAGATAATTCTCGTCAACCTGGATCGTCCGTTTGAAATTCAAACCTTCCCCATTATCATAGGTCAGGACAACGGAACCACCGGCTGTTAAAGTACCCGTCCCTTGCGCCTTCCACAAAGTCTGTGCATTCGGCAGTTTGAGCTTGCTGCCGGGGGCAGCCGACCAGCCATATTCGGCGTAAAGCGGGTTTTCCGAACCTGAAGGTGAGAAAAACACCACCTTATCGGCATCCTTATCAACCTTGACCCGGTATTTGCGCAGCACAAGATCATCTATACGCCCGCCTTTCAGCGAAATTGAGCCCGAAAGACTTGGCGTATCTATAAGATAGCGCGGCGAACGGGCAATCACAGTAGCGCGATCCGCCTGTGTCGGCGCAACGCCGCCCGGAACCACGGGAACACCACCAGCCCCTTGAACAGCGGGCACCGGCGCGGAACCAGCGGCCCCCTTACCAGCCCCGACAGATGGCGCACCAACCACAGCACCTGGTGCAGCGGGGAGCGCCACGCCCTTTTTGCCCGCCGCAAACTCCGCTGCCTGCTCTCTTTTTAGACGTTCTTTTTCCTGAATAGGCCCCATATAGAAGATCTGCCAGACCAGTAGAACCAGACCGGACAAGACGATTGCCAGCATAAAATTGCTATTATTATTGTCATCATTCATCGAATGGGCCCGCTGAATTAGTGTTCCGTCATAACAGGCAACAGGCGCAGCCTTATCGCTCTGCCTATTGTTTATCTAAGGGTTCTGGCGTCTTTTATGAACCTTCTTGCCGCTATTCCTCTTGCCCCGATTTGACACAACATGGTTTCTCTTGGCATGGACCTTGGCAAAGGCAATGGTGAGATCGCGCAAAAGGCAACTGAATGGACGTTTAAGGGTGCTTGCTCTGCCAATCAAGACATATTCGTAGCCTGTGTGTGCCTTTTGTGGAGCAATCTGCCGCACAGCAGCACGCAAGCGCCGTTTTATACGGTTGCGCATAACAGCATTACCAAGCTTTTTGGTCGCAGTGAAGCCGAAACGGGCTGCACCTTTGGCGACCCGCATCTCTTCATCATCACGTAAATCTGTTGTCGACGGGGCCAGCGCCCGCTTGCCTCGCATTACGGAATTTGGCGCAAACGCTTTACTGGCCTGCAGCACAAGCCCGCTGGTCGCATAATAGCGCCCATTTCTGGCCCGCAAAAAATCCGCCCGTTTTTTCAGGGTGTGCAGCTTAAAGCTCATGGTGCATGACACCCCATCAAAGCTGACCACCGAACAGGGTGCAGACTAGGCTGAGAGCCTTTTGCGGCCCTTGCTTCGGCGTCTGGCCAACACGGCACGACCAGCTGTGGTCGCTTTGCGAGAGCGAAATCCATGGCGGCGTTTTCTGACAAGCACGCTTGGTTGATAGGTACGTTTCACGTTTCTTCTCCTGGCTTCGCCAATCTGGCACTCTCCCTGTTTTAGCCAGACACCCTGCCATCAACGCCACAATTATAAACAGGTGGCGGACCGCATGAGCCTCCTCGACATCAGCCTCGTCAACGAAAATACCGCCGACATTTCAAGCTTTCAGGAAGACAAATCAATGCAAGCCCCGCTTATAGGAAACCTTAACTTCGAAGTCAACACACCTTCGCACCCCGCGTTCACCAAAGCGTTATCCAGTTGTGCAATGCCCTCAAGGTATAAAACTGATAAAGTAAGCGAAATTTGTCAACAGCCATTGCTTAAAACCTCATGGAGCTTCAAGATTGTCCCATATAAATGCAGAAGAACAAAACGGGCAAAGCGGGACAAATATGACAAGCAGTGAGGCAGAGAATAGCCCGGCGCAAAAATCCGCGATCATGCGCTTTGCGCCGCTGATTGCCATATTTGGCCTTGGCATCTTCATCTATAGCATGGGCTGGCACCGCTATTTCAGCTTTGACCAGCTGGCCGCCAACCGTAAAATGATCACCGGCCTTGTTGCCGATCATTTTGCACTCTCTGTTCTGGGTTTTGCACTGGCCTATGCCGCCGTGACCTCGCTCTCTCTTCCCGTTGGCTCTTTTTTTACCATTCTAGGCGGTTTTTTATTCGGGCCACTGGTTGGCGGTACGGCAACCGTTGTCGGGGCGACGATTGGTGCTTTGCTGATATTTTTCATCGTGCGGACCTCTCTGGGCGAAGCACTGGCGGCACGCGCCGGTCCCTTTATGGAAAAACTGCGTGACGGCTTTAAAGAAAACGCCCTCTCTTACATGTTCTTTTTGCGCCTCGCGCCGGTCTTTCCGTTCTGGCTGGTCAATATCGCGCCCGCTTTGCTCGGCGTGAAAACCATGACTTATTTTATCGGCACGTTTTTCGGCATCATGCCCGCCACTTATACCTTTTCTTATATCGGTGCCGGGCTTGGGTCGGTCATTGATGCGCAGGGACACGCTTTTGACGCCTGTATGGCCAAAGCCGTCAGCAATGGGGTTGCACCCTCGTGCACTGTCTCGTTTAATCCCAGCGACCTGGTTACGCCAGAGCTGCTCATTGCCTTTGCCGGTCTGGCGATTATCGCCCTTTTACCGGTGATCCTTAACAAATTTCGAAAGAGCTGATTTTATGGTGCAAAAACTCACCCCTGACCTCTGTGTGATCGGCGCCGGTTCCGGTGGCCTTAGCGTCGCAGCGGCGGGAGCGCAGCTTGGCGCTGATGTTGTATTGATCGAAAAGGCCAAAATGGGCGGCGATTGCCTCAACACCGGCTGTGTGCCTTCAAAAGCCCTGCTGGCCGCTGCCAAGCGCGCTCACCAGATCAAGACATCTGATGAGTTCGGCATCAAGGGTACGACTCCACAAGTCGATTTTGCCAAAGTGCTGGCCCACGTCAAAAATGTCATCGCCCAAATCGCCCCCAATGATAGTGTCGAACGCTTTTCGGGGCTTGGCGTACAGGTCATCGAGGCGGCTGGTTCGTTTCGCGACCGCAAAACCGTGGTGGCGGGCGATTATGAAATAAAGGCCCGTCGCTTCGTCATCGCCACCGGCTCAACCGCCGCTTTGCCGCCTATTTCTGGTCTTGATCAGGTCCCCTATCTCACCAATGAGAATATTTTCGATTTAACAGAGCTGCCCACGCACCTCATCGTCATTGGCGGTGGCCCCATCGGCATGGAAATGGCGCAGGCTTTTTCACGTCTGGGCTCCAAAGTCACCGTGCTTGAAGCCTTCACCCCCTTTGCCAAGGATGATCCAGAAGCCGCCGCTGTCGTCATGAAACAGCTCACCAGTGAGGGCATTGAAATTCTCGCTAATGCGCGTGTTGAACGTGTTGAAGAGACGGGCGGCGAACTCATCGCCACTGTTTCCATGGGAGAAGTCACCCAAAAAATCAGCGGCTCTCATTTGCTGGTGGCGGCGGGTCGTCGCCCGGTGATTGACGGTCTGGAGCTGGAAAAAGCCGGGATCGACGCCGATCCGCGCGGCATCAAAGTGGCCACCACCCTTTTGACCACCAACAAGAAGGTCTTTGCCATTGGCGATGTCACCGGCGGGATGCAATTCACCCATATGGCCAATTATCAGGCGGGCATCGTCATCCGCCGCGCTTTGTTCAAACTCCCCGCCAAAGCCACAAGCAACGCTGTTCCCTGGGTCACCTATACCGACCCGGAACTGGCTCAGGTCGGCATGAGCGAAGCAGAAGCCCAAAAGGCGGGGCACACTATTCGTATTTTGCGCTTTCCTTACGCCGAAAATGACCGCGCCATATCAGAGCACCACACCAACGGCTTCATTAAGGCCATTACGGACAAGAAAGGTCGTATATTGGGCGCAACCATTGTCGGCCTCAATGCAGGTGAAATCATTCAGATGTGGACCTTTGCCATCACCCAGAAGATGAAAATCAAGGCGATGACCGAATTCATCTCGCCCTACCCCACTTTGTCGGAGATCTCCAAGCGCGCCGCCTATACCTATTTCACAAGCAGTTTGACGAGCCCGATGTTGCATCGCATCATCCGCTGGCTTGGCAAGCTTGGATAAAAGGTGAGCAAATACGTGTCCCCCGACGAAGAAAAAACGAAAACCAATCGCGTGAGTGCAGGCCCTCGCACCCGGCACAATGCTGTTTACAGATGGGTGGTGCGCCATATCACCGAAGCCAACGGCCTCTCAGGCAAGCTGTTGCTACTGACCATTCTGTTTGTCATGCTGGCGGAAATTTTAACCTTTGTGCCCTCCGTTGCCAATTTTCGGCGCAACTGGCTGCAAGAACGCCTGACTGCTGCGCAAATCGCAGCGCTTTCGGCAGAAGCGGCGCCCAACCGACAGGTCCCCAAAAAGCTGCGCGATGAACTTTTGCGCACCGCCCGTGTTCATGCCGTCGCCCTCAAACGCAACAATACACGCTATCTGGTGCTGCAGGCCGAAATGCCCGAGCGTGTCGATGATCATTATGACCTGCGTAAAACAGGCTGGTTCGAGCTGATCAAAGATGCGCTGATGGTGTTTGTCGCCGATGATAATCGCACCATCCTTATTCAGGGACGCCCCAGTTTTTCGGGAGGCGATTTTATCGAGGTGGTCATTGACGAAAAACCTCTAAAAAAGGCCATGTGGCAGTTTGCCTGGAATATTGCTCTTTTATCCCTGCTGATTTCCACCTTTACTGCCGCGCTGGTTTATTTCGCCCTGCGCGCCCTGCTGGTCAAACCCATGCAGAAACTGACGAACAATATGGTGAGCTTTTCAAAACATCCTGAAGATCGCCGTCAGATCATCAAACCCTGTGCTCGCAATGATGAAATCGGCACCGCAGAACGCGTTCTGGCCGATATGCAAAAGCAGCTGTCAGGCACGTTGCGCCAAAAAAATCACCTGGCGGCACTGGGACTGGCCGTCAGCAAGATCAATCACGACCTGCGCAATATTCTGGCCAATGCCCAGCTCATTTCTGACCGTCTTGGCACTATTGAAGACCCCACCGTGCAACGCCTGACACCGCGCCTGATTGGCTCGCTGGACCGGGCCATCCGTCTGTGCTCCGACACGCTGCATTATGGCCGCGCCAAGGAAAACCTGCCGCAGCCCCAACAATTCGCGCTGTTGCCGCTGGTCAATGAAATCGCCCTGTCCATTGGTCTGCCGGTCGAAGGTGAGATCGACTGGCAGACAGATATTGAGACGGATTTGCAAGTCTATGCCGACCATGATCAGCTCTATCGCGTGCTGGCCAATCTCATTCGCAATGCCCGTCAGGCGCTTGATGACTATCGTCTTGCTCAACCTTTTGACCGGCCTCTCGACTTCATTTGCGTCACTGCCAGCCAACAAGACGGGCAAACCCTCATCAAGATTGCCGATAGTGGCCCCGGCATCCCCGCCAAAGCCAGCGAACACCTGTTTGATGCCTTTCAGGGCAGCACCAGACCGCAGGGATCGGGCCTTGGCCTGGCCATCGCCAATGAAATCATACGCGCTCATGGCGGCACCATTGAGCTTGAAGCCGTGTCTTTGGCAAAAGAAAGCACAGCCTTTATTATAAAGCTCCCCAGCACATAACCGCCAAAGCAAAGCCCAAAACCCGAAACAGGTCAAAACGGGCTAAAACACTAAACTGGCCAAAACACTAAACTGGCCAAAACACTACGATGCCTGCTCTTTCCATCACAAGAAATAAACTTTTGTGCCAAAATGGAAATGCAGGACCTTTGATCATGTTCAATTCTCAATCAATAGCCGAAAAAACAGAAAAAACCTTTATTCCGGTCATTTTGACCCTGGTTGATGGGGAGAGCCTCAAAGGGGCCATTGCCGTACCTCACAAGGCCAGGCTCGGCGACCTGCTCAATAGTTCAGACAAATATATCCTGTTTAAAACCAATACAGGCGAACCCATATATCTGGCTCAAACCTCCATCGCCGCCGTACAATCTAACGAAAAACCATCGGCCAACCAGCTGGACCGCTCCTTGAAACAGTTCGAGCAGATCAATCCCTATAGTATTCTAAAGGTTGAACCCGGTGTCGACAAAGCCACCTTGCGCACATCTTATCACCAGCTGGTCAAGTATTATCATCCCGACCAGTATGCCAATGTGCAGTTGCCAAAAGAAGTCAGTGCCTATCTGGAATGCGTCATTCAGCGACTCAATGCCGCCTATCAAGAGCTTCTGGAGGACATTGAACGCCTTGAGAAACTCCAGAAACAGCAAAATATCGCCCAACAGGCACCTGATGGGGATAACATCCACTATTTCGGTCAATAGGTGGCTCTTGCAAAAGGCTTGACCTTCCAGTGACTGGAAGTTCTATATATATTCCTAGACGCTTTTAATGGTCAGCATCTATGGAGGCTTTGGCACAATGGAACACCAGAAAAACACCCGGGAAACTGAAAACTGTCCTGTCGATTTTAATACTGAACCGGCAGCAACAAAAAATCTGGTCCAAATCAGCTTTCCCGTCGAGGGCATGACCTGCGCGGCCTGTAGCACGCGCCTTGAAAAGCTGCTCGGCAAAATGGACGGCATCAACAGCGCGGCGGTCAATCTGCCGCTTGAAAAAGCCAGCATCCGTTTTGACCCCGCCAAAGCCACGCTGGCTGACTTCACCCGAACCGTTAGTGACGCGGGCTTCGAGGTTCCCCTTGAAACCATTCGCCTGTCCATTGACGGCATGACCTGCGCCAGCTGTTCGGCGCGCATCGAACAGGCCGTGCTGGCCCGCCCGGATGTGCTGGAGGCCAATATCAATGTCGCCCTTGAACGCGGTGAATTCACTGTTGCCCTTGGCACCCCCGCAAAAGGTCTGATCGACACCATCGAGGATACCGGCTATGAGGCGCATCTGTTTCAAAGTGATCTGGCCAAACGCGGCGAACAGGAAAAACGTCACAAACAAAGACAGGAGCGCGAAGCTAAAAAAGATCTGCGCGATCTGCTGATTGCCACCCTCCTGACCGCTCCCCTGCTGGCGCAAATGATTTTTATGGCGCTCGGCGTTCCCCTTGGTCTGCCGCCTCTGGCTGAACTGTTGCTGGCCACCCCTGTGCAATTTTATGTGGGACGGCGTTTCTATAAAGGCGCTTATGCGGCTGTGCGCACTGGCGGGGCCAATATGGATGTGCTGGTCGTTCTGGGCACCAGCGCCGCCTATTTCTTCTCCCTGTTCATGATGGTGAAGCTTGGCGACGCGTCCAGCGAACATCTGTATTTCGAGGCTGGCGCGGTTATTATCACGCTTATTCTGCTCGGCAAGATCCTTGAAACACGCGCCAAACGCGGCACCACAGCCGCCATTATGGAGCTCATGAACCTGCGCCCGCAAACGGCGCGCGTATTGCGGGACGAACAAGAGCTTGAGCTTGCCATCGAAGATGTGCGGAACGGCGATCTGGTCATCACGCGGCCCGGCGAACGCATCGCCGTTGATGGCACCGTCACAGATGGCCACTCACAGGCCGATGAGGCGCTGATTACCGGTGAGAGCCTGCCCGTTAGCAAACAAATTGGCGATGAAGTCACCGGCGGTTCGATCAACGGCACGGGACGCCTCATCATCGAAACGACCCGCACAGGTTCTGATACCACCCTTGGCCACATCATTTCACTCGTTGAGAACGCCCAGAGCGGCAAGGCTCCCGTGCAACGCCTGGTCGATAAGGTCGCCGCTATTTTCGTGCCGATTGTTCTGGTCATCGCGGCTTTGACCTTTGCGGGCTGGTGGCTTTCTGGTGCCGGATTTGAAGCCGCTTTGGTGGCTTGCGTCTCAGTGCTGGTCATTGCCTGCCCCTGCGCCCTTGGTCTGGCCACGCCCACTGCCATTGTCGCGGGCACCGGTGCCGCTGCAAAGGCTGGAATTTTGTTCAAAAGCGTTGAGGCGCTGGAGACGGCCCACAAAGTCAACACGGTCATTTTCGACAAGACCGGCACCTTGACCAAAGGCCGTCCTGCCGTCGTCCAACAACATGCAGAGTACGGATCTAGCTCTGACATGCTGATGCTGGCGGCCAGCGTGCAAGCGGCCAGCGAGCACCCTCTGGCGCGCGCCGTGCAAGAGGCCAGCGAAACCGTAAAACTCGATTTGCACCCCGTCACCGATTTCAAGAGCCATACCGGCTTTGGCGTTGAGGGACTGGTCGAAGACGATCACGTTTTCATTGGTAATCTTGAACTCATGCGCCAAAACGGCGTTGAGCTCGGGGAAAATCTGCAAAAGCTGCAATGCGAATGGGAGCAACTTGGCCACACCGTTGTCTTTGTCATGAGCAACAAAACCCTGCTCGGCCTGCTGGCCATCGCCGATGAGGTGCGCGAGCAAAGCGCGCGGGCCGTTGCCCGCTTGCAGGCGCAAAACATTGAGGTCATGATGCTTTCTGGTGACGCCACACGCACCGCGCGCTCCATTGCCAAGGCCACCGGCATCACCAACTATCGTGGCGAAACCCGCCCCGAAGACAAGGCGCACGAGATTGAAAAATTACAAAATTCCAGCAAGATCGTTGCCATGATCGGCGATGGCGTCAATGATGCTCCGGCGCTGGCGCTGGCCAATCTGGGCATTGCCATGGGATCAGGCTCCGACGTTGCCATGGAAACGGCAGGCGTCACGCTGATGCGCTCTGACCCACGCCTCGTCGCTGCCGCGCTTGAGGTTTCAAAACGCACCTGGAGCAAACTCAAGCAAAACCTGTTCTGGGCCTTTATCTATAATCTCATTGGCATCCCGCTGGCTGTGCTCGGCCTGCTCAACCCTGCCATCGCTGGTGCCGCCATGGCCATGAGCTCCATATCGGTGGTCAGCAATTCCCTACTGCTACGGCGCTGGCGGCCCCATCTTGAGGACCACAAGGAGACCTCTTGACCCTATCAATTCATCCGCGCACATAATATGCTTGACGATCAGTAATCAGATGTTAGTATTAATTTGATATAGTTCCCCCCTATTGTTTTTTCTGCTGACCGCATTTTGGGGTCGGTACAATACACGTGTGTGGGAGCGTTTGTATAAAATGTGGCGGCGTAATCTACCTAAAATTACTATTCTTGTATTGTTATCCTTGCACTTGGCTGGCTGCGATTTTGGCAGTGTTGGCGAATTTTTGACAAGCGAAAAAGAATGTATCACCGGTAATCAATTCGAACAGGCCAGCTGTTTGACCCGGCAATATAGGGCGATTTGCCAAGCTGGAGAGTTCGGATTGCGTGTCAACCTCAACCGGTTACGCAAACTCAACAATAATGATGTCGGCACACGGATCTGCAAAAAACGCATTGCCATCACGCTCGGCCCTGTCATTGATGGCGTCAACATCACCGGCACACTCACAGAACAAAGCAATAAAACAGAAACTCAATGCTACCAGTCCATGAATCGCGACAGAGTTTTATGCAATGCCCGTGTGAAACTGCGCTTTTTGAGCCGCCAATTCAAGGCCGCCTGTCTGGCCTCTATCCCCTGGTACACAGCCAATGATCTCATGTTCAAAACCGTAGAGCTGAGAGAGCATGTGCTGAAAGAGGCTACAATCAAAGGTAATCTTGTATACCGTGCTGACAGCAAGTGGTACTGCCATAAAAACACCAGCGTGTCAGGCCTAAACAAGCCACAGCTGAAGCGGGTCTATACCGAACCTGAAAACAAAATAGTGCTGGCGGTTTTTTCCAGAGCCCAAAAGGAATGCAGCACCACCCCTCAAAAAGATCTGAACCGCAAAAAGCTGCACAGTATGAGCCATAATCTTTCTTGTATTTTACCAAAAGCCATCAATCGGCTAGGGACGAAATTCGCTTCTATATGCAAGGAAAAGAACGACAGGAAAGCCAAAGACAAAGCGCTTGGCGATGTTGTACATGCCCGAAAATTTCTGGCCATGCTTCACCCGGATCACTTTCGCAAAAGCCGCTTTGTCTGGCTCTGCAGCAAACGGCGTACCTTTGTCAAAAGCCGCTTTATCATGGCTTCAGCAAAAGCCACTGCAACAGATGCAAAGTCCATAGAGATTGAAGAACCAATACTCACATCAGCCTTGGCCCCCTCACGCAACATGCGCAAAAATATCCAGTGGAAAGGCCGAAAGAATAGGGTAAAAGTGGCCCGGTTGATCCACAATAGACGGGCCAAATCGTTAAAGAGACGCCGCGCAGCCGCAAGGAAGAAACGCCAGGCCAACAGGTCACATGCCAACAGCTTCAGCTATCAAAACGCCAATTTTTAAGAGGAATCCTCAGCTTGCTTCGCAAGTGGGCTGCTGCCCACACCCGCTTGGGAGGAGACCTCCCAACCCCACCCTTTTTTAACTTTAAAATAGAAAAACCGGAGGTTTGGAGGGGCTCCTCCAGCGGGGTCCAGCGCTCAAATAGCGCAGCGGTAGTGCAGAATATAAAAGCGCTGGCCCCGTCGCGAAGCGAATTGCCTGAGAAGTAAAGGCCCCTGCCTCTTCTTATACCTGATCAGATATATCCATAATTCGGGTTAGCGAATGCGCGTCGCGCCGGTTGGCCAGATGCCGTAAAGGGCGCGAAAACCAAACAGACCGGCCTCGCGCTCAAACCCCGTTTTTTTCAAGGCGCGCACAATATCGCCAAGCGCCAGCAAGTGCATCTCATCAGCAGAATGTGTGCCGACCGCCTGCATCGATAAAAGCAGCACCTCCCCGGCCCGCCCTTCTTCACTGAGTTTTTTAAGCTTGCCAAGCACGCCGGTTGCGGGCAGCGCGCCTTTTTTGGGTTGTCCGTGCTTGCTGGCACTGTTCCATAGAGGAATAGGTACGTCAAAAGCCAGCGCATCCAGCACGCTGGTCAAGCCGTGCAAAGCCCGTCCATCAAGACGGCGCGCCCGCGCCATACGCAAGGCCATCTGCGTACCATCGCTTGACGGCACCGCATTTTTTTTCACCAGCTGCGCCAGCGGCAGCCATTCCGCTGCGCCATAAGCCCCACGTCCGCCCCTCTGGACGAACAAAAACCAGCGCTCCGCCAGTTTCATATCGCTTGATAAAAGCGCCACCTCAATGGCCCTTGTGGCGAACCAGTCCAGTTTTTTACCGGGCTGCATACGCCTTACATAGGGTAAAAGCATAGGGCCGACCGTGCTCGACAAATGTACCCGGCGCACATTGGCCAGCAGCGTATCTATGATTTTGGCCTGCAAAAGCGGATCATTGGTGCGCGACAAGCCATCATACAGCAAGGCTCTGGTTTGCGCATCGCTTTGACGTTTGGCGCGGTTGCGCCCCCTCTGTCCGGCCACTTCGCTATATATGCGCGCCAAAGCCTGTGCATTGATCTGCCCTGTTGACGCGGCCCTCTCTGCCGCATCCAGACGCAGGGCAACAGGGGTCGTCCGATCCACCGCCAGCGCATAGACCAAAGCCGGTTCGGCCTTTTTCAAAAGGTTGCGCGGGGCCTTGGAACCGGTCAGCCGCAAAAAGGCATAATCGCGCACGCCCAACCGCTGCGGGGTCTTGATGTTGGGGCGTACACCACTGAGCAAATAGTCAATAACCGCATAGGAAAGCGGCGAGCGCACGCCCTTGTCACGTGCCAGCTCAGCCATCAACCCCACTGTTTGCAAATCTTTTTCCTGTGCCGCACAAAGCGCCGTCATCATCAACGCTTCAGCCAGAAGATCGCGCCCCAGATCAGGGTTTCCCACAGGAAAACGTGTGGCCAGCGCACAGGCTTTTTGCACCTCGCCACTGGCCAGCAGCGCGCGCGCCTGAAAAACCCGCATGGGCAGCGTGCGCTGGCGTTCAGGAATAGTGTCGACCAAAGCCGCAAGGTCGCCGATGCGCCCCATGCGATACAGCACCACCATTTTCAGCAGATCAAGCACTTTGGGGTCGCTATTGGCGAAACGGATAGAGCGGTCGACAAGCACAGCTGCAAACAGATTATTGAGAACAGGAGAGCCTCCGCCTCCGTCCAGCTTCAGAACCGCATCGCGAAACGTCTCGAAATTCATGCCCCGCCAGAGCTGCGCAGAAGATGGCCCCCCGGAACGCCCTTGCCAGTTTGTCCCGCCCACTTCTTGACCAGAAGACCGGAAGGCCCCCGGCGGCTTGTTTCTCAAATCATTTATGGCGTTCCCCGCCCCATATTGCTGATCAATCGGGGCATTTCCAATGGGGGCTAATGTACGCCGTTCAATGCCATTGGCGCGCCTCTTTACACCCGCTCTGGCAGATGAAGCACCATAACGACCATTTGGAGCTCCATTTTGCACGGGGATGCGCGGCGCAACTGGTCGCGCCTGATAGGTTCTTTGCTTGACAAGAGGTTTTGCTGGCAAACGTCTTTTTGGTGCCGTCTGTTTAGGCGCCGTCTGTTTAGGCGCCGTCTGTTTAGGCGCCGTGGAGCGGTCAACCCACAATTTTCCCTGCGCAACGGCACACTCGCTCAAACCACCCACTGCCATAAAAACAAGCGGCGCTAACAAGCCAAAACGCACCAATTGACCTTTGACAAAGCCAAACCGTCCCTCTTGGTCAGGGCAGTTTGATTTTACCGATTGAGGTCGACATATTGCGCGGCGCTGGCTCAAGAAGCGTAACGATTGCAAATAAGCAGCCATAGGTAACACCGATGATAACCCCCAGATAAATCAGCAATCGCACAGAATTCAGCATAAAATCAGCTCGCTATCAGACAAATGAAGTTTGGCCCTAATATGACGAATACATTGCTATACGGGCGCTTGGCAAGGGCTGCTCGCCAGTTCCTCCCCCAGCAAAGTAAAAAAAGCACTCCCTCCCGTTGGTGTTCGAACCTTTTTCCAGTATACAAGAAGGAAATGGCTAAATTTTGAAACGGGTCACACCAACGGCATTTTATCCCCCAGGATGATCGCCTCATCGGTGATCGCCTCATCTGTGCCAAAGGTTTACGAGACGCATGCGCTTTGGACTAAAACACAGGGCCGCTCGCAAAAGGAGCGCCCGGCAGCGTGAGCTGCTGATCGGCAAACTTGGCGATCGCTCAATCGTGCTTGTCGGCCTGATGGGGGCTGGCAAGACCGTAATCGGCCGCCTGCTCGCCAGGCAGCTCAAACTCCCGTTTGTCGATGCTGATCACGAAATCGAAGCGGCGGCTGGCATGAGCATCAAAGAGCTTTTTGCCGAACATGGGGAAGCCTATTTCAGAGACGGTGAGCGCAAAGTCATCCGCCGCATATTAGAGAGCGGCCCGCAAATACTGGCCACTGGCGGCGGCGCGATCATGAATAAAGAGACCAGAGAGGCTATTGCCAGACGCGGTGTCACCTTGTGGCTGAACGCCGACCTCGATGTCCTGATGGAACGCGTATCACGGCGCTCGACCCGTCCCCTGCTGCAAACAGCCGACCCGCGCGCTGTCATGAAAAAGCTGCTTGATGAGCGCTATCCTGTTTATCGCCAGTCAAATGTCCATGTCACCAGCCGCAATGTTCAAAAACGGGTCATCGTCACTGAAGCGGTAAAGGCGCTGTGCAAATATCTTTGCCAGGATGAGGATGAGGGCAAGGACGGTAACAGCGAAGAAAGCAAAAATAATGACTGACACTGCCCCAAAAACACAGCCCCCCCAAACACAGGTTCCCGAAAGACCAGACCCCGAGACACAGGCTAGCGTACCGGTTGAGCTGGGCGAACGCTCCTATGATATCAAAATCGCCAGCGGACTGTTACATCAGGCCGGAGAGATGATCAAGGACCGGCTAGGCCAGCGCAAATGCGCTATTATCACCGACGAAAATATCGCCCCGCTGCACCTTGGCAAACTGCAAAAAAGCCTTGAGCAGGCTGGGCTCTCTCACGATGTCCTCATATTGCCCCCCGGTGAAGCCACAAAGAATTTCACGCCCTTTGCCAACGCGTGCGAAACCCTGCTGCAAATGCAGATCGAGCGCGGCGATCTGATTATTGCCTTTGGCGGCGGCGTCGTTGGCGACTTTGCCGGCTTTGCCGCCAGCATTTTACGTCGGGGCATGGATTTCGTGCAGATACCCACCACCCTGCTGGCTCAGGTCGACAGCTCGGTTGGCGGCAAAACCGGCATTAACACGAAGCAGGGCAAAAACCTTGTCGGCTGTTTTCACCAGCCGCGCCTCGTGATCATCGACACCGATGTGCTGCACACCCTGCCCCAACGTGAATTGCGCGCCGGTTATGCCGAAGTGGTCAAATATGGTCTGATTGATGATCCGGTTTTCTTTGCATGGCTGGAAGAATATGGCCCCCGCCTGCTCACGGGCGACGAACAGGCCCGTATCTACGCCATCGCCACCTCTTGCCGTGCCAAGGCACGTATTGTAGCGCTGGATGAACGAGAGGGCGGCGTGCGGGCGCTGCTTAATCTGGGCCATACATTCGGCCATGCCCTTGAAGCTTTTGCTCAGTATGATGGCAGTCTGCTGCATGGCGAGGGCATCAGCATCGGCATGGTGATGGCTTTTGAGCTATCCGAGCAGCTGGGATATTGCCAAAAGGATGCAACATCGCAAGTCGAAGCCCATTTCAAATCCGTCGGCCTGCCAACAAGGGTCACCGACCTGCCCCACAAACCCGGCCCCTCGGCCAGCCAGCTTTTGGCCACCATGGCGCAGGACAAAAAGGTCGTGGGCGGCAAGCTGGTCTTCATCATGGCCCATGACATAGGCGAAAGCTTTGTAGACAAGAGCGTCCCCATGGATGCCCTGGCAAACTATCTTGAAGGCCAGTGCTGTACTTAAATATTGAAACGGAACTCATGACCATAGATCTGCTGCTCACCGGCCTGGCAATCCTTGCCTTGCTTCTTGTTTCCGGGTTTTTTTCAGGCTCGGAAACAGCCCTCACCGCCGTATCACGGGCGCGAATGCACAGGCTGGAAAAAGATGGCAATAAAAAAGCCAGCCAGGTCAATCGGCTGATCAACGCGCAAGAGCGCCTGATCGGCACCATTTTGCTGGGCAACAACCTCGTCAATATCCTCGCTTCTGCCCTCACCACCAGCCTGTTCATGAGCCTGTTTGGTGCCGCCGGAGTTGTTTATGCCACCATCATCATGACCGCGCTTGTGGTGGTTTTTTCCGAAGTGCTGCCCAAAACATATGCCTTGAAAAACCCCGACAAAGTCGCGCTCAAAGTGGCGGGGCTGTTCCTGCCGCTGGTTGTTTTGTTCGGCCCCATCTCCTCAACTGTCGAAAAAATTGTCAAGAGCATCCTTGATCGTTTTGTGCCAACGCAAGAAAAAACAACCGATGCCCATGAAGAGCTGCGCGGCGCCATTGATCTTCACCACAAGGAAGGGACTGTGGTCAAACATGATCGCGATATGCTCGGCGGTATTCTCGATCTGAAAGCCCTCGATATGGAAGATGTGATGATCCATCGCACCAAAATGTTGACCTTCAATATTGATGAAACGATCGAAAAACTCATGGATGAAGCCATGAAAAGCCCGTTCACGCGCTTGCCTTTATGGCGCGACGAACCCGAAAACATTATCGGTATATTACACGTCAAGGATCTGGTGCGCGCCTATACAAAAGCCAAGGGAGATATCTCGAAAATTGACATTGCCAGCATGACCATTGACCCGTGGTTTGTGCCCGAAACCACCTCCCTGAAAGACCAGCTCGCCGCCTTTTTACGCAAAAAGAAGCATTTTGCGCTGGTCGTCGATGAATATGGCGAAGTGCAGGGACTGGTCACGCTGGAAGATATACTGGAAGAAATCGTCGGCGATATTCTTGATGAACATGACAATGAGGATACCGGCATTCGCCCACAGGCCGATGGCACCATTAATGTCGATGGCCCTGTACCAATCCGCGACCTCAACCGTCAGTTTGACTGGAACCTGCCTGAAGTCGATGCCATCACCATTGCCGGCCTCGTCATCCACAACGCCCAGACCATCCCCGAACCTGGCCAGCGCTTCACCTACCGGAATTTCATGTTCGAAGTGCTGCGCCGCAAACGCAACCCGATCCCCGCCCTGCGCATCACCCCGCCCAAGAAATGACCACACAGTTGGTATGGCGCAACCGTTAAAATGAGGGGCTCTGCCCCATAGGCGCTAAGTTACGGACAAACTTGCTGCGCAATCGGGCTGCTGCCCAAACCCGCTTGGGAGGAAACCTCCCAAACCCACCTTTTTTTATCATTTAATTGTAAAAAAAGCAGGGGTTCGGGGATGCTTTCCCCGAATGGGTATGGGCGATAGCCCATTCGCGTAGCGAGCAGATGCTAAACCTAGCGCCAATGGGGCGTAACCCCAATATTTCAGGAAGAGGCCCCCCGCAAAATGCTCTAAAGCATTTCAGCTAGCAGCAATCAGCTCACGATATTGCTCAAAGGAGCCAATCCAGAACCAGGCGATTTTTTTATCATCTGTCTGCACCCCAAGCGTGCGATATTTGAGCCCGACACGGAAGGAAAAGATCGGCAGTTCTTCCTGAACTTTTTTAAAGCGCAGGCTCGGATCAGAAGGGCTTTCTTTCCATAGCTTGTAGTTTTTTTCTGCCAGCTTGCGAATATCGCTTGGCAGTTCATCATAGTTGGCCCAATAGCTTTCTTCGCGCAGATATTCTTCAGAAGGCAGGGAAATGAGGTGGTAAGACAACCGCGTTTGCTGTTTTTGGTAGGCTTTCAGCGTTTTCTCCGCAGCCCCTTGCAACCAGTTTTGCGAGGCCATGGAAGACACGAGCTGATCCCATTCGCTTTTATCATCGATCCGCTCGATAATTTCATAGGCAATGCGGTCACGTTCGACTTTGGACAAAGACATTAACGCCTGGACAGCCTTATCGACAATATCGCTCATGATGGTTCCCTCTTTTGATCAAATGCTGATTTCATCAAAATACGCCTGAACAAGCCCCTGCACCAGATAAAAACAGGCGATCATCTTGCTACAAACCGTCTCAGGGGCTTTCGAAAGGACAAGTCGTTTGGCATGGTGTGACAATATAATGGCGCGCCAGACCTTGAACCCTTGTATGATTTAGTCAATGTTTCAAATATCATACCCATTGGATGATCTGATAATCGAGCCCGCTTATGATCAATCTACGCCCTGTTTTACTGGTGATTGGTACTCTGGTTGCAACACTTGGTTGTGCCGAGATGGTTCCGGCTATTTATGACCTCTCCCTTGGGATTGATGACTGGCAGGTTTTTGCAGCTTCCTCGCTCTTTACGGTATTTGTCGGCCTCTCCATCCACATCGCCACACGAGGCGGAAGCGCCAATATTTCCATCCGACAGGCTTTTTTGATGACGGCTGGCGCATGGATTGTGCTGACCGCTTTTGGCGCCCTTCCCTTTATGCTTTCCTCCCTGCATCTCAGCTATACAGACGCTTATTTTGAAACCATGTCGGCCATCACGACGACTGGGGCGACGGTTATTTCAGGGCTCGACAAAGCCCCGCCCGGCCTGTTGCTGTGGCGCGGCGAGCTGCAATGGCTGGGGGGCCTTGGGGTGATTGTCATGGCGATTGCCGTACTGCCCATCCTCAAGGTTGGCGGTATGCAGCTCTTCAAGGTCGAAGCCTTTGATACAGCGGAAAAAATCCTACCAAGAGCAACACAGATTTCCAGAGCGCTGAGCGCGGTTTATGTTGCCTTGACCATTATCTGCGCCGTTTTCTTTTATCTGGCGGGCATGAGCAAATTTGATGCCGTCGTACATGCCATGACCACTGTAGCGACGGGCGGCATGTCCAATCATGACGCTTCACTGGGCCATTTTGACAGCCTGCCGATTGAACTCATCTGTATCTTGTTCATGATCCTTGGCAGCCTGCCCTTCCTGCTCTATGTGCGTTTTTTGCAAGGGCATCCATCGGATCTTTTGCGCGACAAACAGGTGCATGGTTTTTTTATCATTGCCGCTGGCGCCACATTTCTGGCCTGGCTGTCACAGGCCACCGGCGGCCATGAGCCCGGACTGCTGGAGCTGCGCGATGCGACCTTTTCCGTTATTTCCTTGATGACCGGCACCGGCTTTACCACAGTTGACTATAGCCGATGGGGTATATTTGCCATCACGCTGTTTTTCATCGTCACCTTTATTGGTGGCTGCTCCGGCTCGACCTCTTGTGGCATGAAAGTTTTTCGTTTCCAGATCATTTCCATCAGCCTGCGCAACCGCGCCCGTGAACTCCTCTACCCCAATGGTGTCTTTTTACAGCGCTATAATGGGCGCACCCTGTCAGACAGCGCCGTCAATTCTGTGATGGGGTTTTTCTTTTTGTTTGTCGTTAGCTTCCTGCTTATATCCGCCCTGCTGAATTTTCTCGGGCTTGACCTCATCACGGCCATGTCAGCAACCGGCACCAGCATGGCCAATGTCGGTCCAGGGCTCGGCAATCTGGTGGGACCAGCCGGAAATTTTGCGTCTTTGTCTGATTCCGTAAAATGGATATTGTCTTACGCCATGATATTGGGACGGTTGGAGATCTTCACCATTCTGGTGTTTTTCCTGCCCTCCTTCTGGTATGCCTGACGAGCAGCAAGCTTTGCTAAAGAGCAGCCGTCACAAAGGTAAAGGCAGTGAGAAGCGGGCTTGCAGGCCGTTCATTTCTGACAGACCCAGTTCAAGTTTCTCACCATAGACTTCCAGAATATCGCTAACGATAGCCAGGCCAAGGCCGCTACCCGTTGCCGTTTGATCAAGTCGGACACCGCGCTTTTTGGCAATTTCATAAAAGGGGCTGGAAATACCGTCCCCATCATCATCAATCTCGATACGGGCTTTGCTATGTTTTTTCTCAACTTTAACTGTGATCTTGTCCTTCGCATGTTTGACGGCATTTTCCATCAAGTTGCCCAGCAGCTCAGTCAGATCATTCGCATCAACACGCACTTCGAAAGAAGCAGGACAGAGGATTTCAATCGTTTTAAATTCTCCTTGCGGGGTGCGTTTCAATGTATCGGCAATGGCCGTAATAACGGGCCGGATCCGGCAAGGGTAAATCTTGTTGAAGTCTCTTATGCGGGTGCGCGTCAGCTCCCGTTCGATCTGCCTTTGCATTTGCAAGGAAATGGCAGCAATATTGCTCGCCAGTTTGTGTTCTCCCTTCTCGCGCAAGCCCCTGATATCGGCATTTAAGGCTGTGAGCGGCGTTTTAAAGCCATGCGCCAGGTCGCAAGCGCGATGGCGCGCCCGCTCAATGGAGGCTTCTTGCGCTTCCAAAAGCCGGTTGACTTCATCGCACAAAGGCGCCACTTCGCGCGGCATATCATTACCGATGCGTCTGATTTTTCCACTGCGGATCGCGACAATCGACTGTTGCACGAGCGCCAACGGATCTAGTCCGACCCTGATCTGCACCCACCCGGCCAGTAAAAGAAAACAACCGAGCAAAAGCAATATAATACCTACATCTTCGGCAAACTCAGAAGCGGACAATTCGAGTTCAGCCAGATCAATAGCGGCGCTTAGCCTGACAATTTGCTCGCCGCTTCTTGAGGTAAACCGCAAGCGTCGCTCATGCACCAGCAGCCTTGTTTGCAGCGGCCCGCCAATTACATGAATATCGACTTTGTTAATAGCGGGCAAATCATCAGGCAGCGCCAGACGTAAATCCCAAAGTGAGCGCGAGCGTGTAGAGAGGCCACTCGTTTCATTATCCGCCTGCCAGTAAAGCCCACTATAGATTTTACCAAATCGCGGGTCTGCCAGTTGATTATTGATGTGTGGCTGATTGTTGGCCTCAAACATCAGACGTGAAGCGATATGAGTAATATATGTATCAAGCTCTGCACCAATACGCCGTTCAACATGTCTTTTGAACAACCAGGTCATACCAAATCCGCTCAGACCAAGCACCAGCACGATGACCAATCCCCCGGCCACCAGCAGACGCATTTTGACAGACGGCGCCTTCATGATTGCGCTGAGCCAATGATGTAGCCAAAACCACGGCGGGTCTCAATTAAATTTTTTCCAAGCTTTCGACGTAACCGTCCAACCAGAACCCCAATGGCATTGGAAGCCCGTTGTTCGTGATCACCCTGCAACTGCTCCGCCAGCTCGTGCTGAGGAACGACCCGGTCATTATGGTGCATGAGATAAGACAAAAGGCGATATTCCTGCGGCGTCAATGTCTTGGGGATACCCCCCACTGAAACGCGCATCTGTTTAGGGTCAAGTTTCAGTCCGCCAACAGTGATCGTTGGCGCCCCGTGTCCCGTGGAGCGACGGATGATACAACGCAGGCGCGCCAGAAGCTCATCCATCTCGAAAGGTTTAGGCAAATAGTCATCAGCGCCCGCATCAATCCCCTCCACACGTTCGCTCCAGGTGCCACGGGCTGTCAGTACAAGTATAGGGGTCGTGCAACCGTTGTCACGCCATTTTTTCAAGATCGTCAGGCCGTCCATGCCTGGTAATCCCAAGTCCAGAACAATAGCAGCATAATCATTCGTATCCCCAAGAAACCAGACTTCTTTACCATTACTTTCATATTCGACAACATACCCGGCACCTGTCAGGGTTTCACCAACATCACGGACAATTCGACTGTCATCTTCGGCCAATAAAATTTTCATAAATATTGTTCTTCCTTGAAGACTTTTCTGGTGCGGGCATTGATGTAGGTTGCCAGAACAACCCCGACAGGAATGATATATTTGATCTCGTAAACCGGTCGGTCTTTATTGTTTTTACACTCGGTTTATGGTCGCGTCGGGCACATTTAATCCCCACAGCAGGGATATTCTCTCTCGAATACCAGTGTGTCCGGCTCTTTTCGTGATCCCCATTTAACTCTTCAACTTCAACGCGATTCTTGTCTACGCCAGTAAAAGCAGGGGAAATAACCAGCTCGATACTGGTAAGAGATAAAAAGAAGATTGATATGACTATATTTTGTCATTGTACTCATTTAATTATATATAGGAGGTCGAAGATGACAAAATCCTGAAAAAATGGGCCAGGAGTTTGTTATGCACCATTCTCTAGGGTATTTTATCGCATAAGGATGCGTAGACGTATCAACTGGAGAGCCTATCCATGGACAGTCTAAATCTTATCCTGACAACTTCTGTTATATTGTCGTTTTCTGCCTCTTTATATGCAAAAAATACAGACCTCAATAGTACATGGATGACGAAACTAGCTATAAAAGGCAATCATCTTTTTGAAATCTGCATACACCCGTTAAGCGGTGAAGTCATAAAAACAATAAAGAAATCGTGATTATGAGTGTTTCAAAAGGAAAGGCAGAAGATAACAATCTGTCAGGACATATCAAGGTTTGGGATATAGCGGTTCGCTTCTTCCACTGGTCATTGGTTCTACTGTTTGCCATCGCTTGGCTAAGTGCTGAGGAATGGGATCGCCTTCACGAAATTTCAGGCTATATGGTGGGCGGGCTCATCGCCTTTCGCCTCATATGGGGCCTTGTCGGTACAAAATATGCCCGGTTTTCCAGTTTTATTTACAGGCCGTCTGTTATTATAGACTATCTGCGCAACAGCCTGCTCGGGCGTGCCAAACGTTATATCGGCCATAATCCAGCGGGCGGATCTATGGTGATTGTCTTGCTCGTATCCATTAGCCTCTTAACCGTGTCTGGCATAATGATGGTTTCAGCTCCCTTTATGGGAATGAAGTGGATTGGTGAGCTGCATGAATTTTTGTCCAGTCTGATTCTGTTCCTGATCTTTTTGCATGTGGCGGGGGTTCTGTTTGCCAGTCGTGAGAACCACGAAAACCTCATTCGCTCCATGATGACCGGTGTAAAAGCCCGCTACACGGAACACAAATAATAAGAATTGCTTCCCCGCCGCCGCCGCCTCCCTCTCCCTTGGGAAAGATCAAAAGAGTAAACCCCATACTCTGGATCGCCAAGAGAGAGGGAGAGTAAGTTTTCTGAGCAACCGGCCTTGCAACTATTTGAAATCAGCGGCAGTCAGTAAGGCTGTGAAGGGCACACCCGCTGAATGAAACGTCTCAAAGGCCCCTTCCTCGCGGTCAACAATGGTCAGCACACAGGCGACTTTTGCCCCCTCTTTGCGTACCGCTTCAACTGCCAGCAGAGAAGAACCTCCAGTCGTAGTCACATCTTCAACGATGACAACAGTTTTACCATCAAGGCTTTCCTCATCGGTCAGGCCTTCTATGAGCTTTTGGGTGCCGTGCTCTTTGGTTTTCTTGCGAATGAAAAAGGCAGCAACCGGATTTTCACGCTCAAAACTGACCGCCGCGACGCTCGACGCAATCGGCACCGCGCCCATTTCCAGCCCGCCAACATAGTCGACACCCATACCCTCAATGGCCCCAAGGATCAGCTCGGATATGAGCCAGGCCCCTTCCGGGTCCATCATGGTCGGTTTCATGTTGAAATAAAAATTACTGGACCGCCCCGACGCCAGTTTCATCTCTTTGCCAGTCGAAAAAGAGCGCCGCTTGATGATATTTACCAGCTGGTCTTTGACATTTAGCGTCATGGCTGTTTCCCCTATGGTTTAATTTGAAAACAGTTCTAAGGCATCTCGCAATAACATGCCAGAACTCGCTACGCGAGCGAGGCCAGCCTCGCGCTCCGTTGGAAAGAGACCTCCCAAACCCACCCTTTTCTACATTTTAAAAAGAAAGGGGCTTGGGGGAAAACTTTCCCCCAAGCGGGTTCGGGCGGCAGCCCGATTGCGTAGCAAAAACAGCGCCTCCTACAGAGATTTGGCGATTTCCTCGGTCATTTTCTTGGCATCCCCCAAAATCATCATGGTGTTGTCGCGGTAAAATAGCGGGTTTTCGATCCCGGCATAGCCTGCAGCCAGCGAACGCTTATTGAACATCACTGTGCCAGCTTTCCAGACCTGCAACACCGGCATACCATAGATCGGCGAGGTTGGATCGTCTTCGGCAGCCGGATTGGTGACATCGTTCGCGCCGATCACATAGGCCACATCAGCCTGTGAAAATTCGCTGTTAATGTCTTCCAGTTCAAAGACCTCATCATAGGGCACATTGGCTTCGGCCAGCAGCACATTCATATGACCGGGCATACGTCCAGCGACAGGATGGATGGCGTATTTGACGGTAACACCTTCTTCTTTAAGCTTGTCGGCCATCTCACGCAAAGCATGTTGAGCCTGTGCCACAGCCATGCCATAGCCCGGCACGATGATCACCGATCCAGCGTTTTTCATGATGAAAGCGGCGTCTTCTGCCGACCCTTTTTTAACCGGTTTTTCCGTGCCATCGCCGCCACCGGCCACAGCATCATCGCCGCCAAAGCCACCAAGAATGACCGAGATAAACGAGCGATTCATGCCTTTACACATGATGTAAGAGAGGATGGCCCCCGAGGCCCCGACCAGAGCGCCGGTGATAATCAGTGCGGTGTTGCCCAGCGTAAAGCCGATGCCTGCCGCCGCCCAGCCAGAATAGGAATTGAGCATTGAAACCACGACCGGCATATCCGCGCCGCCAATGGGAATAATGATCAACACACCCAGCGCAAAAGAGGCGAAAACAATGAGCCAGAACCAGTCATGAGAACTTGAACCCATGAAGGAATAAACAGCAAAGGCGATGAAGGCTGCCAGCCCGATATTAATAATATGGCGACCGGGCAACATGATGGGTGCGCCGGACATGCGGCCATCCAGTTTCAAAAAGGCGATGATCGAACCGGTGAAGGTGATCGCTCCGATAGCCGCGCCAAGCGACATTTCAAACAGGCTGGCAGCTGCGATATTTCCGGGCGCACCAAGGCCAAACGCGGTTGGCGCATTGAGTGCGGCGGCGGCAACAAAAACGGCGGCCAGACCAACGAGTGAATGGAACGCGGCAACCAGTTGTGGCATCGCTGTCATGGGGATTTTATTGGCGATATAAGCACCAATGCCCCCGCCAATGGCTAGCCCCAGAATAATCAGCATAAAGCTGCCACTACCGCCCTGCACCAGTGACAGGGTTGTGCCCATGGCTATGGCCATGCCGATCATGCCATAGCGATTGCCCTGACGTGAGGTTTCAGGTGAAGCGAGGCCGCGAAGTGCCATGATAAACATCACACCCGAGACCAGATAAAGAAGCGCTACAAGGTTTGCAGACATGTTCTAGCGATCCTTTTTCTTATACATGGCAAGCATACGCTGGGTGACCAGAAAACCACCGAATATATTGATAGCGGCCATGACAAGCGCGCCAAAGCCGAAAAACCCGGCGCTGCCCGATCCTTCCAGCGCGCTGACGCCAACCGCCAGCAAAGCGCCGACAACGATCACCGAGGAAATGGCGTTGGTCACGGCCATCAGCGGCGTATGCAAAGCCGGGGTAACGCTCCAGACGACATAATAGCCAACGAAAATCGCCATGACGAATATGGACAAAAGATAGATAAAAGGGCTGATCTCCCCTGCCGTGCCGCCAGAAGCCAGCGCGGGCGTCGTCATCGACAATGCGAGGGCCGCAAGAATTGCAAATTGTTTCATTTTTTATCTCCTGCGCTGGTGAGGCGTTCATGGACAATTTTGCCTTCGTGGCAAATCAGAGTGCCGACAACCAGCTCGTCTTCCCAGTCGATTGCCAGTTTCTGGCTCTCTTCGTCAATAAAAGGCGTCAGGAAGGCCAGCAGATTACGGGCGTAAAGGCTGGAGGCGTTGGCCGACAGCTCACCCGCCAGATTTTCCTTGCCCATAATGGTGACGCCGTTGTGCTGATAAATCTCGCCGGGTTTAGTCAGTTCGCAATTGCCGCCGCGTTCGGCTGCCAGATCGACAATAACTGCACCGCGCGGCATACTCTCGACCATTGCCTTGCTGATCAGTTTGGGAGCCGGACGCCCCGGAATGAGCGCCGTTGTGATGACCATATCCTGTTTGGTCATGTGCTTGGCGACCAGTTCGGCCTGCTTCTTCTTATAGTCATTTGACATTTCTTTGGCATAGCCGCCAGACGTTTCGGCCTGTTTGAATTCTTCGTCTTCGACGGCGATGAATTTCCCAGCCAGGCTCTCCACCTGCTCTTTGGCGGCGGGGCGCACATCTGTTGCCGTAACAATCGCCCCAAGACGACGCGCCGTAGCAATGGCCTGCAAACCAGCAACCCCTGCCCCCATGACAAAAACGCGGGCGGGCGGTACGGTGCCAGCAGCGGTCATCATCATCGGCATGGCGCGATTAAATTGCGCAGCGGCATCAATCACCGCCTTGTAGCCCGAAAGATTGGACTGCGAGGACAACACATCCATGCTCTGCGCTCTGGTGATACGCGGCATAAATTCCATGGCAAAAGCAGAAAGACCCGCCTTGGCCAGCTCGTTCATTTTATCGAGATCGTCGGTCGGGTTAAGAGTGGCGGCAAGGGCCGCACCTTTTTTGATGAATTTGAGGATGTCGCTTGCGGGACAATTCACGCCGAGCACGATATCGGCCTTGGCCAGGTCCTGCGCAATATTAGAGCTGATGCGCGCACCAGCTTCTTCAAAATCCGCGTCGGACATGTCAGAGCGCAACCCCGCGCCCTTTTCGATCACCACGTCACAGCCTCGGGCGATAAACTTCTTGGCCGTTTCAGGGGACAGCGCGACGCGCTTTTCGTCCTTCCCCTCAGAAGGCACAACAATCAGGATCATGTCCAACTCCAGTTACGCACAAAATATCAAACAACGAATTTTATGCCGTCAGCTCTGATAATGTAAAGGGGAAATCAGATCGACCCAAACCGTCCCGCTCCTGCATCACCAATCCAGAAACGGGTGGGATATAACAGAGACGCCCCCCCGCAAACACGCTCCGGACGAACCATTAGGGTTCATCCGTTCAAAATCGTCAAATCGCTCCAGAGAGCAGCCTTAGACGAGAAAAGCAGCCATCAGGGCCAGAATAACAAGAACGACGATTGTGCCGTATTTGGAAACTTTCAGAAAGCCGGCATAGGTCTTTTCATGCTCTTCATAATCCATATCTGGGTGACCATTGCTTGTGTCGATGGACATTACTTAAATCCTTTCCTTGTATTTCAAACAGTTATAAACTCTTTTGGCTCTTAGTCGCAATATAACCCTGTTTGCCCTTTTTTCAATAGAAAGTATAGATAGAATCTGCATTTTGATGGGAATAACGGTCCAAAGGGGAGTCTATCATGGCGGTTGCCAAGTCTGTTACCAATTCCATAGTCCCAGCCTTGCAGCTGGCAATTTTTGTAACACTCGCACTGTACGGGCCAGCCAGCACGGCGCAGGCTTCCCAAACCGGCAAGAATCACCCTTCGGTGCGCGCCGCCATGAACTGCATTGGCCAATTGCGACCCATCGTCAAGCACCGCCGAAAAAAGGGAGCAGATGTCACCTGCCTGATCCCCGTAACCCTCGTTGAGCGTGATCTGGATGAAATATTCAAGGCGGCGATGAGATCGACCAAAATGAGCGATAAAACCCGCAACACGGCAGAGAAATACTCTTCGCTAATCGCCAAAACCCTGACCAATTTTCGCGGGGCCGACTGCAAGATCAAACTTCATTTCAAACGCTCTGATATTCTTGAAGCGCTTTCAGGGAAAAACACCACGCTGCAAATGGCTGAACAGCCAGCTGATTGCGACGTCACGACAAAAAAATACACGAGCCAGAAGCTGAAATTTTCCTTTGCGCCGCGCATCGACATGAAACAGGGATGCGTCAGTGATTTTGCGCTCAATATGGGCAAAATTGATGCGGATTGCACAGTCTGCTATTTCAACCGCCTTTATCTCTCCACCCGACTGGTCAGCGTCTGGGCCAATCGTATGGGTGGCAATGTCAAACGCGCCCTCAATAATCAGCTGGGCGGGGCCTGTCGATAGTTTTGAGCACTTCAGGGGGCTTCGTAAAAATCAATATCAGCGGCCAAACCTCTTGAAACTGGCACAGGCCCCGACAACGATCATTTCATTTGAAGCCTTTCGAAAAGAGGGTGCATGATCTCCCCTGGCAGTCACTGGTGCAATAAAACCACTATTGTAGCGACCATGCGCCCCGCTATATCGCGGACAAACCATACGTATATATTGCACAATCACGCGCTGGGCGGCCTTGGCCTCTTCCAGAGTGCGCACAGGGGCAATACTCAGAGCAATTTTCTGGCTTTTTTGACCAGGAACTGAATGGCGAAGAGTATAGGCCCCGATCTTTGTCGCTTTTCCAAAAGACTGTCGAGCCGCCTCCTGTGTCTTGTAAAACAAATCAGTCGCCAGAGTTGCCTTGCGCGGTGTCCCACACCCTGCCAAAGATACAGACAGGATCAAAAAAACAAAAAAAGATGCTGCTTTTGAAAGAAACACATCACCTCCTCATCGCAAAATAATGCACCATTCAAGTAAACTTGAAAAAGAACATAAGCCCAGGGTAATGGTACTTACCTATTTCACGTCATGTCCAGAAAAAAATATTGCCATCAAAAGACAGATAGCAAAGTGCCCCGCAGCCAAATTAAATAGCTGCGAGGCGAAGAGGGCTTGCACCCCTGGTCTGAGTTTACGATAAGGCATCAGCCTTATCAGGTGAACAATGTCACATCAGCTTTTTGCGCAACAGGCAAGAAGCTGGCCGCCCCGGCATAGGATACATCATCGATGAAATCGCTATGATCAAAGCCAAACACATCAACTGTCATCTGACAGGCAACAAATTTGACATCAGCTTCAAGAGACAGCTCGCGCAGTTCCTCGATTGTGGCAACGCCCTTATTCTGAAAGGTCTTTTTCATCAAAGCAGTGGCAGTTGTCTCAAAACCCGGCATGATGCTCGGGAAGACATTTGGCATCGGAATGTTCATCTTCTGCAACCAGTCAGGCCCCATAGGCATTTTCATCGGCATGGCCGGATTGCCAAGCGGGCTGACTTTCAGGTTGAGGTCTTTTTGCAGCAAAAGCAGACCATAGAAGGTGTAAAAGATGGTCACATCCCAGCCGAGCGCCGCGCCGGTAGAACCAAGAATGAAAGGAGGATAAGCCCAGTCAAGCGTACCCCTTGTGGCGATGATGGCCATAGACGGGGTGTGCGCATCTTCGCGCTTTTTCATCTCTTCTTCAAATTTTTTCTCAAACCAGTCATTCATTTCTGCTGACTGCGGATCTGCATTTGGCAGTTCGTTTTTCACTTCTGAAATCGCCATTTTCTTGTCTCCCTATTTAACTGCACATGAAAGTCAATTCGCCTCCAGGGCCAAATTATTGTTCATCATAGCCTTATTTAACTGCGGACCCGGCTTCCTTCATGCACTATGGTTTACGGTCCATTAATGTCACCAAGACTCTATAAATCAGTTTTTGCGTATGAGAAACTCATAGGCACCTTCAAGCTCATTTGTGGACAATAGAGCATTACCAGTCTGCTTGCAAAAACTCTCAATATCCTTCTGCGCACCATGGTCTGTGGCCAACACCCGCAAAACTTCTCCTTTTTGCAACTGGCCTATGGCTTTTCTGGTTTTTAATATGGGCAGCGGACAAGACAGCCCACTGGCATCCAGCTCCAGCACAACCGGATTTAGACTTGTAACAGACATCATCATTCTCCCTTTTTTATATTTTATTCCTATAGTTAGCCTCTATCTGTACCAGACAGTTTTTATCTGAACCGGCCTTTAAAGCAGAGCGCAGCCCAAAAACAAACCAGTTGGTCTGTACTTGAGATAATATATAAACCAGCCTTTGTCGAGTGCTTTTTACTAAACTTAGCGTGATCGCCTATTTGAACGAAGAGCCTTTTACGGCACCCTCCTGAAGAAGAAATTTGTTCTTCAGGCCCATGAAGTTCTTTGCAGCTTCAACAATTTGCGTTAAAAAGAAAGGGTAACTCGTCTCTGGCAGACGAAGAGTAGCGCGTAACGTGAAGGTGAATTGTCTCAAAACTGGCCAGGAATTAAACACTCATTAAGATGTTTTCTTCTTAATAGACAAAACAATCCCAAACGATTTGTAATGTAAAGAATGAGAATAGATATGAAAACATCTTCCGCTTTAGCATTCATGGTCATGGCGGCCAGCCAAATGCTTACCTCCTTGCCAGCTCAAGCTCTTCAGCTTAAAGAGACCTACAAGGATTGGGCTGTTTATGTAAATGACAGCTCCTCAACCAAAACCTGTTTTGCTATTTCAAGACCAAAAGACATGCATCCCAAAGGGGTCAGCCGTGGTGATGTGTTCTTTTATGTCTCCTCGTGGCCGAGCGATAAGGTCAATAACGAAATCAGCATCAATATTGGCTATCCGCTGGATGGCGAAAGCGCTCCATCAGCCATTATTGGTGCCAATCAGTTCAATCTGTTTGCCGAGGGCGACAAAGCCTTCATCGCGGACGAGAATATTGAAGTCAAGCTGGTGAAAGCCATGCAAAAAGGCTCTACCCTGGTCGTTAAAGGCCGCTCCAAGCGCGGTACGGCGACAACAGACAAATATTCTCTGTTGGGTATTTCAGCCGCTCTGAAGCGTGTTTCTGCCGAATGCAAATAGGCGGACAGAAATTTGATTAAAAAAACCCGTAGCGTCTAGAGCGCTGCGGGTTTTTCTTTGCTATGATGACAATAATTCATTCGGCGCACCTCGCTTCGCGAATGGGCTATCGCCCACACCCATTTGGGGCAAAGTTTTCCCCCAAACCCCCTTCTTTTTACAATTCAAAAAAGGGTGGGCCAAGTAGAGGGCAAATATGGGAGGTCTCCTCCCAACGGGGTGTGGGTCTGGCCCCATTCGCGTAGCGAGTTGAGCGTTTATTCCGAGCGGCCCAAACGATTTGACAGCCCC
>JAKIUO010000204.1 GCA_021647535.1 Hyphomicrobiaceae bacterium | reverse complement strand
TGGGCCGGTATCGAACCCGATATCATGTCGATCGCCAAAGGCATTGCTGGCGGTTTTCCGCTTGGGGCCTGCCTTGCCACCCGCAACGCGGCCAGTGGCATGACCCCTGGATCGCATGGCTCGACCTTTGGCGGCAACCCTTTGGCTATGGCCGTTGGTTACGCCGTGCTTGATGTCATGCTCGAAGACGGCTTCATGGAAAATGTTGCGGATCTTGGCCTCTATCTCTTGCAAAAGCTCGCCGCTCTTAAAGATGACAATAGCGATCTGATTGCTGACATACGCGGTCAGGGCCTGCTGATTGGCATTGAATTTAGCGAGCCCCCGGCTAAGCTGATTGAATGCCTGCATGACGAATATGTTTTAAGTGTTCCCGCCAGTCATAATGTAGTGCGCCTGCTGCCCCCCCTCACCACCACGAGAGCCCAGATTGATGAAGCGATCAGCGCCTTTGAAAGCGCCCTTCTCAACTATCGAAAACGGCGACAAAACTAGTTTTTGCGCTGCTCACATGATAGCGCACTCTCCTTGCGATAATATTTTAGGTCACATAGGCCTTGCTCGACACAATGTCCCAAAAGGACCCTTAAATGAATATGGCAGACAAAAAGAACCGCACAACCCTTCGACATTTTACTGATATTGACAAATGCACCGCTAACCAGTTGCGCACCATTATTGACCTGGCCCACAAGATGAAAAAAGCGGGGCGCAACGAGCTTCCAGCCGGTTTGGCAAAGCTTGATGGTCTTAAAGTGCTGGCGATGATTTTTGAAAAGCCTTCGACCAGAACAAGGCTGTCCTTCGACATGGCCATGCGTCAACTGCAGGGCCAGACGACTATATTGAATGCTAGCGACATGCAGTTGGGACGCGGCGAAACCATTGGCGATACAGCTAAAATCCTTTCTCGCTTCGTTGATATTGTCATGATCAGATGTAATTCTCACGAGGATTTACTCGAACTTGCAAAGCAATCAACCATTCCGGTCATTAATGGCCTCACAGATCACTCGCACCCTTGTCAGATCCTTGCCGATATCCAGACCTTTGAGGAGCAGGTCGGCCCTGTAAAAGGGCGCACCCTCGCCTGGGTTGGCGATGGCAATAATATGGTGACGTCCTGGGTCCACGCCGCCGAAAAATTTGATTTCAAACTCAATCTGGCCTGCCCCAAAGAGCTTTCTCCAGGCCAGGAGCAAATGAAGCAGATTGAAAGCAGCGCTGGCAATATCACCTTATTCACCGACCCGGTCAAAGCCGTCAAAAACGTGGATTGCGTCATGACCGATACCTGGGTGTCGATGGGAGACAAGGATGAAGAGCGCCGCAAGAAACTGCTGGCCCCTTATCAGGTCAATGCCAAGCTGATGGCTAAGGCAGACAAAAAAGCCATTTTTATGCATTGCCTGCCGGCCCATCGTGGCGAAGAAGTCACCAATGAAGTGATTGATGGGCCGCAATCCGTTGTTTTTGATGAAGCTGAGAACCGCCTACATGCGCAAAAAGCCGTGCTCGCCTGGTGTCTGGAACTCTTTTAGCCCGAAAAAGGTAAGGATCAATCCTGATGACCAGCTCCTCCCTCCCCCCTAAAAATCTGGCCCCTAAAAACCTGAACCCTCAAAACTTGGACCCGGAAAAGATGGATCTTCAAAAGATGGACCTTGGCCATGATGATGATCTGGTGGTGCCGTTTCGTATTGAACGCGCCGAAGCTAGCGGCCGTCTTGTGCGTCTTGGCCCGGCCATCAATGAAATATTGACGCTGCACGCCTATCCCGAAAAAGTGTCGCAAGTAATTGGGCAGGCTCTGCTGCTGGTCGCCATGTTCGGCTCGATGATCAAGGATCGTCAGGGCAACGAAAACCCTGAGCTTGATCACATTGAACGCTTTATTCTACAGACCCAGTCCGATGGAGCCATCAACCTCCTTGTCGCCGATTATGTGCACCCTGGCCATCTGCGCGGCTATGCGCGCTTTGATGCAGACCGCCTCGCCAGCCTTGATGAAGAAAGCCTTGCCAGCCAACTACTCGGCAAAGGCCATCTGGCCATGACCATTGATCGGGGGCCTGACACGGATCGCTATCAGGGCATTGTCTCGCTGGATAATGAAGGCCCCCATGCTGGGCTGTCAGGCGCCGCCAATCACTATTTCGAGCAATCCGAACAATTGCCAACCTTTATTCAGCTCTCCATGGCCCGGCATTTTGATGCCCAACAAAAAGACAGTGAGGCCGGTTCCGATGGCTGGCACTGGCGCGGTGGTGCCTTGATGGTGCAAAAACTGACCTCTGTTGGTGGCCATAAAAGCGATATTCCAGATGCGCAGAGCAGCGACCACGAGAGCGAAGAAGACAGCTGGAACCGCATCAATATCCTCTCGCAAAGCCTCAAGGATCATGAGCTGCTTGATCCTCTTTTGGCCTCTCCAGATCTGCTATACCGGCTCTATCACGAAGACGGTGTGCGCATTTTCGACTCGCAAAAAATCACTGCGGCCTGCAGCTGCTCAACGCAAAGCGTCACCCGTATGCTGAAAGCTTTTTCGGCACCTGAGCAACAAGAAATGGTCGAGGGTGACGGAAAAATTCACATCACCTGTGAATTTTGCAACCGCACCTATGAACTTGAGCCACCCGCCTCATCTTAAGTTACTGATGTGAAGCAAAAAAATAAAAGAATGCCTCCGGCGGTTCGCTACGCGCGAAAGCGGCAAAGGGTCGAGACCCTTGTGCAATCCCAATTGTCGGGCATTCAGGGACTAGTCCCTGAATGCCCGCTGCATAAGCGTCGCCGAAGGCTCTTTTTGAAGGCCAGCCCAAAAGGTGGGTGGGTAACATCAGTTAAGTTAAGCGACCGGCACTGTCGCCACCATTGAGGGGCGCTTGTCGAGCTCATCAAACCATTTCCCAAGCTCAGGAACACGCCCGCGCCATTGCAGGTCACCATAGCGCAGGTCAAGATAAGAAAGCGCCGCCCCATAAGCGATGGTACCGAGGTGAAACTGCCCTTCAAAATCCGCCAATCCGTCCTGCATGACATCAAGGGCCGCAATAATTTTGTTGAGCTGCCTTGTGATCGCCCGTGTATCAGGATTATCGCCATTGTCCTTGCGGCCAAAAAAGGCGTTGACAGCGGCATCTGTCATGCCATCTCCAAGAGCCTCCATGCGCAAGACACGAATACGCTGCAGCCCCTGGGACGGGATCAGCTGCGGCCCCGTGCCCTGCTCGTCCAGAAAGGCGCAGATCACACGACTGTCATAGAGTATTTCACCATCCTCAAGAAGCAATACCGGCACTTGGCTAAGGGGGTTTTTATCAACCAGTTCGGGCGGGCTTTCCCATGGGTTCAAGGGTGTAATTCTCACCTTCTCAGCCAATCCTTTTTCAAGCACCATAATATGTGCCTTACGGGCATAGGGCGAAGTCGGTGAAATATAGAGTTGCATGGCCTCTCCTTCATTCTATACCAGCGGCTACAAGCGATTTGGCTGCTGACGGGTGAACCTCATTGATCGGACAACGGTTTTTCGCAAACCTTGTCAGATCTTCGAGTGTTTTGAGTATATTTGCGAAAAAAACCTTATAGCATAAGAAAGTCTGGCAATCACCTTCATAAACAAAATGTGACAAAGACACGAGGACAAACATGCTATAATGGACGTCAACCAGAACGGAGAGCAGCGCGCGCCCATGTCGAAATTAGAGAACCAGCCCCCCCAAAGCCCCCCCGTCACCCTTGAAAAATTCACAGACCCGGACTGGACCGCCAAGGGCGAAAAGCGCGCTTCCGTCTCCCTCGACGCACTGGAAACCCTGTGGATCAATACCGGCACCTTGTGCAATATCGAATGTGTCAATTGCTATATAGAATCAAGCCCCACCAATGATCGCCTGAGCTATATCAGCGCCAGCGAAATTGCGGCCTATCTCGATGAAATCGAACAGCAAAAAATCGGCACAAGGGAAATCGCCTTCACCGGCGGCGAACCCTTCATGAACCCCGATATGATCGCCATGCTGGAAGAGACGCTGAAGCGCGGTTTCAAAGCGCTTGTCCTCACCAACGCCATGAAGCCCCTGCAACGCAAAAAGATCAAAAGCGCCCTGCTTGATCTGCTGGAACGATTTGGCGACAGGTTCACCCTGCGCATCAGTCTGGATCATTATACGCGCGAGCTGCACGATCAAGAACGGGGCGAAGGCAGTTTTGACAAAGCGCTTGTGGGCATCGACTGGCTGTCGCTAAATCACTTTCATCTCAATCTGGCCGGTCGCACCATCTGGAATGAAGACGAAGAGCAAGGACGCAAAGGCTATGGCGATCTTGTAAAATCACGCCAATGGCCGATTGAAATTGACGATCCACGCCAGCTCATCCTCTTCCCGGAAATGGACGCAAAAAAAGACGTGCCAGAGATCACCACAAAATGCTGGGACCTTCTCAGCATTCGCCCCGACAGCATGATGTGCGCCAGCAGCCGCATGGTCATCAAACGCCGGGGCGCAAAAACCCCGCAGCTCGTCCCCTGTACCCTCATTGCCTATGAAGAAAATTTCGAAATGGGGGCAACATTAAAAGAAGCAGCCCGCGCTGATGGCGGCATGTTCGATGATGGAGCCGTCAAACTGTGCCACCCCTATTGTGCAAAATTTTGTGTTCTTGGTGGCGGGAGTTGTTCTGTTTGAGGCCTATTTCGCTACGCGAATGGGGCCAGCCCTACACCCCGCTGGGAGGAGACCTCCCAAACCCACCCTTTTCTAAATTTCAAAAAGAAGGGTGGTTGGTATAATGGCTTTTTCCATCGCCTCCCGGGTTCTTCACCCGGGATCCAGAGCGGCAATGAGTTGAAAAAATTGG
>JAKIUO010000009.1 GCA_021647535.1 Hyphomicrobiaceae bacterium | reverse complement strand
CTGGGTCGCGCCAATATCACCTGCAACAAAAACGGCGTGCCGTTCGATCCACAAAAACCACCCATCACCTCCGGCATCCGCCTTGGCTCACCCGCCGCTACAACGCGTGGTTTTGGGCAAGATGAGTTCAAGCAGGTCGGCGCACTTATTCTCGAAGTCCTCGACGGGCTGAAAGAAAACGGCAAAGACGGCAATGGCGAAGTAGAAAAGGCCGTGAAAGCCAAGGCAAAAGCCCTGTGCGGCAATTTTCCGATTTACCAGGGCATGGAAGTTTGAAGAAAGAAATGCGCTCGCCGCGCGGGCGTGCTGCGCGCACAGCGGAAAAGGGCTAGCCCCTTTCAACCCCATTTTAAATTGGGGTTTGGGGACTAGTCCCCAAGACTGTCTGTCAAGACGCCAAGCCTCGCAGAAAAGGGGGGGCGGCGAGGTCATTCTTTTTCAGAAGGTGAATATATGCGCTGCCCTCAATGCGGTAAAAAAAACTCGCAGGTGAAAGATAGCCGGCCATCGGAAGATGACACGGTGGTGCGGCGGCGGCGTGAGTGTTCGAATTGCGAGGCGCGCTTTACGACTTTTGAGCGCGTGCAGCTGCGCGAGCTGGTGGTGGTGAAGCGGTCGGGCAAGCTTTTGCCGTTTGATCGCGAGAAGCTGGTGCGCTCCATATCGATTGCGACGCGCAAGCGCGAGGTCGATATTGTGACCATTGAAACGCTGGTGGATGTTATTACACGCAAGCTGGAAAAGCAGAGTATGGCGGAGATTTCGACGCGCCATATTGGTCTGCTGGTGATGGAGGCTTTGAAGGATGTGGATGATGTGGCCTTTGTGCGCTTTGCTTCAGTTTATCATGATTTTCAGGAGGTTGAGGATTTTTCAGACTTTCTGGAAGAGCTTTCCCGCAGGGCTGAAGACTGATGCATGAGGCAGACCGGCATTTTATGAAAATGGCGCTGACCATGGCGCGGCGCGGGTTGGGAACAACAGCGCCTAATCCTTCTGTCGGAGCGGTGATTGTTGATGGTGGTGTTGTGCTGGGGCGTGGCTGGACGCAGCCGGGGGGGCGGCCCCATGCTGAAGTCGAGGCGTTGGCGCGGGCGGGCGAAGCGGCCAGAGGCGCGACGCTTTATGTGACGCTGGAGCCTTGCAGCCATACCGGAAAATCACCACCTTGTGCTGATGCGGTCATCAAGGCAGGCCTTAAACGGGTGGTCTGTGCGCTGGGTGATCCTGATGAGCGGGTGGCAGGGCGCGGCTTTGCCAAATTGCGGGCGGTGGGCATCGAAGTTGTTGAAAATGTTTTGCGTGATGAGGCCCATTGGCTGACGCTGGGGCATATTTTAAAAGTCACGGCGAGGCGGCCCTTTGTGCAATTAAAACTGGCGACCGATGCCGATGGCCTGATTGCGTCAGGCGATGGCGCGCCGGTCTGGGTGACGGGAGATGAGGCGCGGGCACGCGGGCATTTGCTGCGGGCGCAAGCTGACGCCATTCTGGTGGGCATTGGCACAGCTTTGGTTGATGACCCTGCGCTCGATTGCCGCCTGCCGGGGCTGGTAGGGCAAAGCCCGGCGATCATTGTGCTGGATCGAAAGGGCCGTCTGCCAGAACAATCAAAAATCGTCCGAAGTGGGCGTTTGATGCAGGTTTTGGACACGGTTTCACTTGCTGAGTTTCTGGAAAATATCGCCAGTGAAGGCATAAACCGTCTATTGGTGGAAGGTGGCCCGCGTATCTGGCGCTCTTTTCTGGATGCCGGTCTGGTTGATGAGATTGTTCATTTCAGGGGAGCGGGAAGGGTTGGCGAGGGGGGGCTGCTGCCGTTCGTTGACCAAGGGCTGGAGCGCATTGAGCAGGATAAGAGTTTTGAAATGGTTGACCGCCGCTCCGTTGGCGGCGATAAAGTATTTATATATAGAAATACGAATATAAAAACGTAAAATAACGTCATTCCGGCGCAGGCCGGAATCCAGTCGCGTCTCTATCATCATGACCCTCGTTTTCGGGCAGGCGGTCGCAAGTTCTTTGTGTGTTGTGATATTGATGTTTTCTGATAGCTGACTGGATCCCGTCCTTCGACGGGATGACGTCTTTTATTTGATGGTTTCATTGAAGTGAAAGAGATCTGAAAAATGTTCACAGGAATTGTCAGTGATGTTGGCGAACTGGTGTCTTTTGAAAACGGCCATATGCGCGTGCGCTCCAGCTATGACCCGGCGACCATCGACCTTGGTGCCAGCATTGCCCATGATGGTTGCTGCTTGACCGTCACTGATCTGGAAGCCGTTGAGGGCGGCTGTATTTATGGTGTTGATGTCGGCCCGGAAACCCTTGACGTGACCACACTTGGCAAATGGCAGCCCGGCCAACGCCTTAATCTGGAGCGGGCCTTGGCTATGGGGGCGGAGCTTGGTGGTCATTTAATGACGGGGCATGTGGATGGGCTGGCGCTTTTGAGTGCGCGAAGAGCGGACGGCGACAGTGAGCGTTTTACCTTCAAAATCCCCCCGGAACTGGCGCGTTTTATTGCCGCCAAGGGCTCTGTGGCGCTGAACGGTACATCGCTGACTGTCAATGAGGTGACGAGGGACAGTTTTGGTATTTGCCTCATTCCGCACACCTTGAAAATCACCAACTGGAATGAACGCCAGGTGGGTGACAATATAAATCTGGAAATTGATCTGCTGGCGCGCTATGTTGCACGGCTTAGCGAGATGGACTTGAGCGAACAAACATGAATTTTACGGAAAGCCAGTTGATGACAGACAGCGCCATATCCCCCATTGAGGAAATCATCGAGGATGCCCGCAACGGCAAGATGTTCATTCTTGTGGATGCAGAAGACCGCGAAAACGAAGGGGATTTGATTATTCCCTCGCAAATGGCCACCCCGGAAGCCATTAACTATATGGCCAAGCATGGGCGCGGCCTGATTTGTATGTCTTTGACTGGTGATCGCGCCGAGCAACTGGGTCTTGAAATGATGGTGCGCCATAATCAGGAACGCCTCGAAACCGCCTTTACGGTGAGCATTGAAGCGCGCGAAGGTGTCACCACCGGCATTTCGGCGCATGATCGCTCGCACACCATATCGGTGGCCATTGACCCCACCAAGGATCATCGCGATATCGTTAAACCGGGGCATGTCTTTCCGCTGGTGGCGCGTGAGGGCGGCGTGCTGGTGCGGGCCGGCCATACGGAAGCGGCGGTTGATATTTCGCGCCTCGCCGGGCTCAACCCCTCTGGCGTGATCTGCGAGATCATGAATGAGGACGGCTCTATGGCGCGTCTCGACGATTTGATCCCGTTTTCTAAAAAACATGAATTGAAGATCGGCACCATTGCCGATTTGATCGAATATCGCCGCAAACATGACAGTATCGTCAAGGTCATTGAGGAAACCACCATCAATAGTGCTTTTGGTGGCGAGTTTTTGATGAAAGTCTATTCCAATACGGTGGAAGCGGCTGAACATATTGCCTTGATCAAAGGGACGATTGACCCCTCCAAACCCGTGCCGGTGCGTATGCATCATCATAATATCGCCAAAGACCTTCTGGGCGATGGCGGGACGCAGCGCTCTGATGTGCAGCGCGCCATGGAAATTCTTGGCGATGAACCGTGCGGCGTCGTGGTTGTGATCCGCGAAGTGGAAACAGATGCCATCTCCGCCAAGCTGCGAGAACGTAAATCGGACAAGCCTGGCAAGCGTCTTATTGAATATGGGGTTGGCGCGCAGATATTGCTTGACCTTGGTGTCAAGGAAATCGAACTGCTGACCAATAGTCCCTTGCCAAAAGTCGTGGGCCTTGAAGGCTATGGCCTCACCATCAAGGGGACGCGCTCTTTGACATAACGGCTTTCCGGCCTTGGGCCGGGATCCTGTGCGCTGGAGTTGGGGAAGAGGGCGACTTGCCAGCTTTTTCTGTTTTGCTCTTGGCCCCGGAATAAAGCTTGGTGCAGAAATATGAATGATTGATAGAAAGACCAATAAATGAATGCCAAACCTAGCATATTGCTGATCGTCTCTCCTTATTATGGTGAGATTGTTGACGAACTGGTCAAGGGGGCGATTGCCGAACTTGACAAGCGGGCGTGCGCCTATGAACGCATTGATGTGCCTGGCGCACTGGAAATCCCCATCGCTCTGGCGCTGGCTGTTCGGGCCAAGCAGATTGGTGCGCGCTATCGCCATCAGGGCTGTGTCGCTCTGGGCTGCGTCATTCGCGGCGAAACCTCCCATTATGATATTGTGGCCAACTTGTCGGCCAAGGGCATCATTAAAGTGGCCATGGACAATGGTATCCCGTTGGGCAATGGCATTTTGACAGTAAATAGCGGTGAACAGGCCAAGGTCAGGGCGGATAGCAAGGGTAAAAACAAGGGCGGCGATGCTGTCAATTCCTGTCTTTCACTGCTCGCTCATCGCGATGATTTCATCAATCGCGATCGAGTTACCATTTTGACGAGCATGAAGAAATGAGCCAGTCCGTCAAAAAGAAATCTGGGAAAAAAAGATCCGCTAAAAGGAAAGACCCTGCACCACGCAGTGCAGCGCGTCTTGGCGCTGTGCAGGCGCTCTATCAAATGGATATGGCGGGGACCGATCTTGCCGAAGTGGTGCAAGAGTTTGAAGAACATCGCCTTGGCGTTGAGCTTGAAGGGGACACCTACAAACAGGCCGATACGCAATTTTTCGAAGCGATTATTGAGGGCGTGGTACGGGTGCAGCGCGACATTGACCCTATGCTGGATGAGCGTCTGGCGGCGGGCTGGCGCCTGACCCGTATCGACAGTATCTTGCGCGCTATTTTGCGTGCTGCGGCTTTCGAGCTGCAAGAGCGCCATGATGTGCCGGTGCGTGTTGTGCTCAACGAATATATCGATATTGCCCGCGCCTTTTTCGAAGGCGACGAGCCCAAAGTGGTGAACGGCGTGCTGGACAAGCTGGCCAAGCATTTGCGGCCCAAAGAGCTGAGCACGAGACCATCCGCGACCAAAGCGCCAAAGAGCGATTGAAGACGAGAGAGACTGTCATCTCCGCGCAAGCTCATTTAACGATAATCTGGCTTCGACTCTGACCACTTGGAAACCCGAAAAAATGCGTTTATGTTCAAGCTGTGCATCGGCCTGCAAGTCGAATGTCCAGAGCCAGGTTTTTTTTGTTTAGGCCATGAGATTTACAGAGCCTTAACCAAAGCTGTTTACTGCTGAAATAGGAAGAAACTTGACTTGCAAGCTATTTGCAGGTGTGGGCCCGTATTTTTTTGCGTTGAGTATCGTGTCTTACGGGATGTGATCGGCAATACAATTAATAAAAAAGCGGGGCTTTGTTGATGAGCAAGTTTGAAAGCAAGCAATCAAAATGCTGTTTTAACCAATCAAAAACATTGGAACGGGTTGCCTTTGGTAATGTGATGCTGAAAATGACACTGTCATTTCTTCTTGTATCAGCCATTATACTGTTTGCCGGGCAGGTACGTGCCGCAAGTTTTTCTCAACCCTCTTTTTCGATGAGTAGCAAGGACATGCGTCCTGTTGCGCCTTCTATTCGTCTGGCTCAGGCTGGATCCTCTATGGAAAACTGGCAGGGTCAGGCCTTTACAGCCATAGAATTACAAAAACGCCTGGATAACCTGGCCCGCATCAAGAAAAAGCAGATCATACGTTATCAAAACCGGACCGTACGCAACAATAGAATTCAACGATCTGCCATAAAACGGCAGAAAAAAAATGATATTCGTCAAAAGCAGGCTTTGGCCAAGGAACGCCAAAGAAATAAATTAAGATTGCGGCGTTCAATCCAGCAGACAGCGGCACGACTTCGTGCCAAAAAACAGTTGCGCAAGAGACAGCGTTCTCGTGTGGCCCGTAACAGGCGCAATGAAGACAGGCGTGCAAAAATTGTTACCGAGCCTGTTCGGATTCAGAAATGTTTGAAAAGGGCTGGCTATTTCAAAGGGGTCATTACCGGCCGACTTGATGATGCAACCTTGTTGGCTTTTTTGTCCTTTCGGGATGATAAAAACCTGCAATCGCGTCCCCATGACCTTTATGACCCCAAGAGCCAGGAGGTTTTATTCTCTTTGTGCCCTGAGCGAAATCTCAATAGCCTGACACAGATTGTTGCCAACTCTTTGCTTGGCAGGAAGCCGGTTTTTGTGACATCCGTGCGCCAACAGCAAAAGCCCAAAGAAATTGCAACGGTGCAGGCTTTGGCCAGATCGTCCAGTTCAATGAGTGATCGTAAAAATAGTCAAAGGGCGGACAATAAGTTCGTTCAGGGACAAATCAGGCCCCTTAAAGTTACGTCTCGTTTCCCCTCGATTGCCTCATTTGCCAAAGAGGAAAGCGTTGATAGTGATGCATTTGCGGTTGATGTGCTGGCGGCGACAGACAAGTCTGAGGATCGTTTCTATTCAAGCGGTAAAAAAGATCGTTTGCCAAGCCGGAGCATGGTGCACTCATCCGCTGGAGAGAAGGGGGCAACCTCGTTCTATGCCATGAAACGAACAGCATCTGCCAGAACTGTCCAGCCGCAAGTCATTGTTCAAAATCCAACCAGGGTGAAGCTTGCCAGCCTTCCAGCGAAAGTTCCATCCCTCTTTTCGAGAAAACTGAGCATAAGTGATCTGGCGATGATTGGTCCCTCAAATCGAAACACATGCTCACCCCAGACCCATGAACCGGCGCTGGCTATGAGTACCGTGCCGATCAGGGCTTCACGCCCCATGCAGATGGCCCGAAACAGTGATGAGGCCCCCCTGACGACAGGCGCAATTTCGTCTTCCTATCTGCGCAAAGCCTTGCGTAATAATGTCAGACGCAGTAGCCGGCTTGTGCAGAGGGTGAAAAAAGAAAAGACCTGTCTGCCGCAAGACCTTTACGATCTGCTTTTGAAAGCCCATGGCAGCAAAAAAGACCTTGTCGTTTGCAAGAAGGATTGCCTGCCTGCACCTGCGGTCTTTTCTCCTGGGCAAAAGGAGCTGTTTGCGGAACAGTATAAAATCAACTGGTGTGGCACCGGCTGTCTTGGACTGGCTGATCCTTTGCCACTGAAAGACGTCATGCAGATCGAGCGTGAAGCCCGTGTGCATGTTTGCATGACCCCGCAGACAAAGCTGAGCCGGACGGACAGCACCGGTCTGGATGCCCAGGGCATCAACCGGAAAATCCGCGCCCTGTATGAAAAACTTCCCGGTGGCTATGGCAATGATGACAATATCGCTGTGCTGATCGGTAATAAAAATTATGCCCGAAAAGAGAATGGGTTTGGATCGGCTCATCTTAATGTCGCCGCCATGAAAGCCCTCTTGTTGGAGCAGCTGGGATATAGGCGCGAAAATATTATTGTGGTCAAAGATGCCACTCGCACGGATCTGGTTCGCTTGTTTGGTCGCAATGGCAATGCTGATGGAGAACTCAAAAGGCGCTTGAGCGCCAATCCAAATGCCCAGCTGATGATCTATTATTCGGGTCATGCCAGCTCCAGCGGGCTTGGTATGAGCAATTATCTGTTGCCGGTTGATGCCATTTCTGGCGTCGAAAGAAAAACCTCATATTCTCTCAATGTGCTCTATGATAATTTGCGCGAACTGGATGCACGCACCACGCAGCTCTTTCTGGACGCCAGTTTCAATGCTGATCGTGGCGCGCTCATTCTGGCACCCAATATTTCCGAGCGCCGTGTCAATATCGCGCCGATTGTTCCCGTGCGCGGTCTGGCTATTTATACGGCCTCAACCGGGGATCAAAAACCGCTGGTTGATCCTGAAACCGGCCTTGGCATGTTCACGCGCTTTTTGATTGGTGGGCTGGCGGGTACGGCAGACAAGCGTCCGATTGGCAATGGCGACCGGGTCATTGATAGTGTCGAGCTCTATGTTCATCTGGCGGCGAAGGTACGTCTGGCGGCACGCAAAACCTTGGGTCTGAAACAAAATCCGACCTTGTCGCGTACCGACAATCTGTTTTTGAGCCAGCTGTCGCGTTCGCCCAGACGCTGAATGAACAAGGCGCTGAATGGCCCTGGGGTGAAATCCGCTCAGGCCCAGATCAGGCAAGAGCCGCCTCTGGTCGCGCCTTTGCAAAATGGCTCATACTGGTGACATGGCCGTCTTCGTGCAGCTCGTGTATTTGAAAAATAGGCTCATTGACAAGAGTGTTGGGATATTGGTCAAGCCGCACATCAGTGGCCAGACTGGGCAGGGTGCTGGCTTGATGGCGACCCATTTGCACGATATCCGAGCGGTGCGTATGACCACATAAAATGCGCACAATATTGTCAAAGCGATCAAACAGATCAGTAAAAGCGCGGGCATTTTCAATTTCGTCAAACTGCAAGGGGTTCTTCAAGGCCTCAATTCGGGTCGGCGGGTGATGTAGAAAAACGAACACCGGCTTGTCGCAGTCCTGTTTGAGAAGCTCTTGCAGTTGAGCAATTCGCTCCGGGCAGCTCGTGCCACAATTTCTGGTCAGGCTTTTGGTATCAGCGGCCACCACATCAAAATCCTTCAGTACAACACGATATTGGCAAAAGGCATTTTCGTTGGAAATAGTTTTTGGCAGCAGAAAGCTTTTGATGAACTCGGGCCGTGAATCGCGATTGCCGAGCGTTGGGAAAAACGGTGCTTTGAGCTGCGAAAGGATTTCACAGGCCAGACCATAATCGTTTTCAGGGCCAAAATTGATCATGTCACCAGTATGCACAACGGCTTGCGGCGCGACGGGTAGTTGGTTGATGGTGTCAATGCAACGCATCAGATTATCAGCCCGTTTTACGGCAACCGGATCATTTTCCTGCAGGGAAAGCAGGTGCGTATCGGAAATTTGAGCCAGAAACATAGGGACAATCCTTGGAAACAGGGCAAAAAAAGGATAGACTGCCTCTAAATGGCAGTGGAAACACTGTGTATATAACAATATTTGAATATCTGCAAATAGAGGCAAAAGCTCGATTATCCCATGTCTAACAGCAATAAATTAGCGCACATCCATGAGCTGGTGGCGCGGATCAAAAAACCGGATCATACAGAACAGAGCCATCTCGTGCAGCGCCAGCAGCAGCATGAGAAATGGCAGCTTTTGCACGAATATGTGCGTTTGCGGCCCTTTCGGGTGACACCGAGACAGCCGCGCTCAAGCCAATGGCAAGAGGCCATGAACAAAATGCGTGAGATGCGCGAGCGCGAGCTGATTGATTTTTGCTGGCAGCAATCCGATATTACCCGCAATCATGAAAACGGCATTCAGGATATGCGGCCGCCGCGCCGTGGCACCTGCCATGAAGCCATTGTCGAATATCTGGCCATGCGCGAGCACAAGGCCAAGGTCATTCTGGATTGGGAGGAAAGCGCCCAAAAAGAGGGTTGTCACCGCATTGACGGGGCCTTTCACGCCAAAACAAAAGAGATCCTTGATCGCTGCAAGTCGGGTGATGAAGAGGAAGAAGAATGGCTGGGTTATGGTATGGATGACCCCTGGCTCCGGTCTTGAGGTTGCGATTGTGAAGGCAGCGGACACCCATGGCGACGAGTTTTCCGAACTTGAGCGCCTGATCAAAAAGGCCAGACCTATTGAAAATGAGGCCCATGATCTGCGCCTTATCCATGAGGCGATCAGGGCGGAACAACAAAGCGCCGCTATTGATGATTTGCGGGCTGCCGAGCTGACATTTGCCAAATGGACAGTCCTTCACAAATATCTTTATGCCCGCCCGCTGCGTCTGCCAGCCGGGTTAAGCCGCCCAGATCAGTGGGGCCAGGTGGCCAAAATATATGCAAATCTGCAGGATCGTGAGATCGCCAATTGGCTGGCCTTGCAAATAGAAATTGCCAGCAATCGTGAAAAGGGGTTTTCTGATCTGCGCGAGCGCCGGGATGGCCCGTGTTTCCTCATCCTTTTGGAATATGTCGGCAATCGCAAAAGAACGGCTCTTGCGGTCTTGCACTGGGCCAAGGCGCAATAAGATGGTTCACTGCGTTAACAATAGTCGAGAGCAGCTATTAGCATCTGGTGAGACTTGCGGTAGTCTGTTGAATAGAGCCGTTTCATGTGAACGTGCCGGAGAATAAAGCAGACAGAAGAAACGGACAGGCTGGCGATGAACTGGAATCAAACCGTTTGGCTCTATTGCGAGCGAGGCACAGGCTCTGGATTGTTCGCAGAGCCAGTCAATGCGCTTTCTGCCATGTCTTTTCTGCTGGCCGGGGCGGCGGCCCTGTGGATCTATCGCACCGAGCCTTTTTTGCAAAAAAGTACTGACCACCTGCTATTGATCGGGCTGACGTTCCTGACGGGGCTTGGCAGCCTTGCCTTTCACCTGTTGGCCACTCAGGCCAGTGAACTGGCGCACCTTCTGCCCTTTGTATTGTTGATGTTTGTCTATTTTTCCATGGCGCTTAACAGGTTTCTTGAGCTGCCGGCAGGTGCCGCCGCTTTTATCAGCATTAGCTATCTCATAATGACGATTGCCGGGTTGACGATGAGTTGTCCGCTTGCTGATGCGGCCCTGCAGCCGCAATGGTCCATCAGATTTGGGGGGGCAACCTCTTGTTTTAATGGTACTGCTGGCTATGTGCCGACATTGATCATGCTGGCGGGGCTGTCTTTTTGGCTCCATAGGCGGGGACATCAGGCAGCCCGTTCCATGATGCTGGCCACCGGATTGTTTTTGGCGGCGCTGTTTTTTCATGCGATTGATCATCTGTTTTGTCTGCAGACCTTTTTGTTCGTGCATTTTATCGGCACCCATTGGATCTGGCATATCCTCAATGGCGTAGCGACTTTCTATCTGCTGCGGGCGCTGATGCTCTATCAAAATGTGCTGCCGGTACAAGAAATCCTGCCCCCTGACCCTCGATCCTCAAAAAGGTAGTGAGTGACGCCATTCCCTGCTAGAAACAGCCCTCATGAGGAAATATCAGCTAAAGAATGTTTAGGGGAAAACAGCATGGAACTTGAAGCACTGATCTTTGATTGTGACGGCACGCTGGCTGAAACGGAAGAGGCGCACCGGGCCGCTTTCAACAAGATGTTTGCCGAAAAGGATCTTGACTGGCACTGGAGCATCAAGACTTATGGCGAGCTGCTGAAAATTACTGGCGGCAAGGAGCGTATGCGCCATTTTGTGCGCCATTACAATCCCTCTAAAGGCCAGCATTTTATCGACAATGATGATCTGATCCCCGATATGCATGTCCGCAAAACGGCGCTCTACATGGATCTGGTGAAAACCGGCGAAGTGCCTTTGCGCCCTGGTGTTGAACGATTATTGCGTGAGGCCAAAGCCAGCGGTATGCGCCTGGCGATTGCCACCACCACCAATATTGAACCCCTGACCGCTCTATTTGAGGGCACCCTTGGCAAAGAGGCGTTGGGCTGGTTTGAAGCGGTGGCGGCTGGCGATATGGTTGCCAACAAAAAACCGGCTCCAGATGTTTATGAGCTGGCTCTGGAGGGTCTGAAGCTGGAAGGGCCGCAATGTCTGGCCTTTGAAGATACCACAAACGGCATCTTGTCGGCGCGGGCTGCAAATATTCCCGTGTTGATTACGGTCAGTGAATATAGCGCCGGGCAGGATTTTAGCGGGGCGTTGGCGGTCATTGATAATCTTGGCGAGGCAGGAGCGCCTTTTAAGGGAACCTCCGGCCACGCCGTATCCAGCCTTTTTGAGGGGCATGATCTTGTTGATCTGGAGCTGGCCAGGAAATGGCACGCCGCTTAAGGGGCGAACCACGGTCTTACAGCAGATTTTTTGAGGTTGTTTGACTCTTATGTCATTGATGTTACGCAAAAGAAGGAAAGAATGCCTCCGGCGGTTCGCTACGCGCGAAAGCGGCAAAGGGTCGAGACCCTTGTGCAATCCCAATTGTCGGGCATTCAGGAACTAGTCCCTGAATGCCCGCTGCATAAGCGTCGCCGAAGGCTCTTTTTCAAGATCGGCCCAAAGGTTGGGTGCGTAACATCAGTTATGCCAGAGTCAAACGATCTTAAAATACTTTGCCAGATTTGCCAAAGTTACCAAGAATCTGCTTGATAATGCCGGTATCGCTGCCATGAGAGGGCGTGGTCCGGCTGATAAAGTCGAAGACCTTACCATCTTTAAGGCCGTAATAGCCGACCTTGCGGACATTTTCATTCTTGTTGAAATAGACAGCGACCACACGTCGTCCAACGACTTTAGGCTTGAGAAAAGCCACGCCTTTTCGTGTCGATGAAATATAATAATAGGTTTCAGCGCTAAGGGTTGAGGTGGTGTCGGGGGAGCCAAGGGTCAGGCGCACCTGATCTTTCGACATGCCAGGCTGTACCTGCCGTATCTCTTCATTGGTCAGCATATGGCCGTGCTGGGTGATTTTTCCTGCACAGGCACCTAGCGGTAGCCCGAGCGCCAGAACAACAAAAAATCGCATAAGAGGGCGATTTTGGTTCTGTTTTGATTGACACTTCAAATTTCTCAACATTCTTCCCCTATCGCCCACCAAGCTTTAGCCCGCTTTTTGTTGCTTGTGGGTATTTTGCGATTAAATCATGTTTTTTGTTCGACAAAAATGAAACAACTAACACTACCCCATCAATAAATGCTTGTGATAGGCTGGTTGGGAACCAGGAGAATCAGATATTAGAGTGTTTCGTGCCAGGATTGAAGAAAAACCTCTCTCATATGTTTGTTTTTGTCAAAAAACGTGCGAAATAACATCAACTTTGCCTTCTCCTCGACAAAAACCAAGGAATTTACCCAATGTTAGACTGGATCAAGGACCTGCTTGTCGGGGATAAAACAGGTACGCCAGCCTATAGGCTGGCCAATCAACTTTATGCTGCAACGATAAAGCAGGCCCGTCAAAGCGTGTTTTATCGTGAATTGGGGGTTGCTGACACCGTTCCAGGACGTTTTGAAATGGTCAGCCTCCATATGTTTATCTTGCTGGACCAGCTCTCTGACACGCAAGGCAAGCCTGATATATTGGCTCAACAGCTTGTCGATGTGATGTTTCAGGATATGGACGATGTGGCGCGCGAAACTGGCGTTGGCGATATGGGCGTGGGGCCACGCATCAAAAAACTAGCGCGTAGTTTTCAAAGTCGGCTGGAATATTACAAAGAAGCCATCGAAGGGGAGAGCCGGGGGACGTTGCCGCAAGCTCTGAATGATATATTTTTCGAGAACGACAAGGAAAAACTGCCAAAGGCAGAACAGCTGGCGGCCTATGTGACGAAAGAGCAAAAACGGTTGGCGAAAATCTCGCTGCATGACGTAAGCCAGGGGGATCAGTTGTTTGAGCCTTTTGGGGCACGTGACGAAGGGGAGTAGATTTGATGGAGGGCAATGATGACGATGTTTCGGGACAGCTTTCCCTATCAAACTCACCCGTAAAATGGCTCTTCAATGTTTCCGGACTTCCTGATGAGGGCCGGGCCGGGCAGATTGAGGCCGGTGAAGAAGAACTGCAGCTGCTTTCGCAAAAGCTGCAAGAAGAACTCAATATGGAGGGCGGCGCACTTGCGCTTCAGCTGAGCCATCTGGTCTGCACCTTTCACATCAGCCCCTATGAAATGCACCGGGCCTATGATGCCGAGGGCCGCTTGATATCTGGCAAAGATATTGAAGCCTGTCGCGGCACCTTCAAGCTTAGCGTCAAATATCAGACCAATTGTGTGGTTTCGCTTGAGCCGTTTGACGAAAATATCTCAGATGAATTTCTGCAGGATTTTATCAGAGCGGGCACCTATCATATTCGTCCCCAGCAAGAAGAGGATCCTGGCAGTGAACTGCTCGAAGAAGATCCACCGATTGTGTATTCCAGGGGGCGCATAGAGATCGGGCCGTTTCTCTACCAGGTTTTGTCTCTGGCGATTGACCCAAATCCGCGTAAAGCGGGAACCTCATTTGAAGAAGATGTCTCGACTCATAAAGACGACAGCGAGCTTGAGGGGCGACGACCCTCGCCCTTTCTGGTGTTGAAGGATTACAAACATAAGAAATAGAAGATTTGCAAGGATCGGTTTATTGCATAAGGAGACAGGGTCGTTTCATTCAGCTGTGGGTTAAGGCCCTGATATTAAAAATAAACCTTGTCACGAACTAAAGAATGTTTATCTTCGATCTGGAAAAGCACCTATTGGCAGGAGAAAAAAGCGCGCATGTCACCCCCCTTGAATATAGCACTAGATGCGATGGGCGGAGATCATGGACCCGAGGTGGTGATTGCTGGGGCAGCCAAAGCCCTGCTGAACCATCCAGGCTTGCACTACCGGCTTTATGGGGATGAAAAACTGATCACCCGCCAGCTCAATCGCTTTGAAGACTTGGCACGCAGCTCCACTATTATTCACACCAGCGTCTCCATCAGCATGGATGCCAAGCCGTCACAGGCGTTGCGCTCTGGTCGCCGTGACAGCAGCATGTGGAGGGCCATTGAAGCTGTCAAACTTGGCGAATCGGATGCTGTGGTTTCAGCGGGCAATACCGGCGCGCTGATGGCCATGTCGAAAATCTGTCTGAAAATGCTGCCAAATATCGAACGACCGGCTATTGCCGGCATCTGGCCCACCATAAAACGTCCGTGTATCGTGCTCGATCTGGGGGGCAATATTGGTGCCTCGGGCACCAAGCTTGTCGATTTTGCCTTGATGGGGGCGGCCATGTCGCGGGCCATCTTTCATATTGAAAAACCGTCAGTAGGGCTGCTCAATATCGGGGTGGAAGAGGTCAAGGGCGTCGAGGACGTGAAAGACGCACATGCGGTTTTGCAAGCTTCTGATCTGCCCGTTGACTATAAAGGCTTTATCGAAGGCAATAGTATTGGCAAAGGCGATGTTGATGTCGTCGTCACCGAAGGCTTTAGCGGCAATATCGCTTTGAAAACAGCCGAGGGCACAGCGCAACAAATGGGCGTTTATTTGCGCGAAGCCATGAACTCGTCTTTGTTGAGCAAATTGGGAGCGATGATGGCTCGGGGGGGCTTTGCCGCCCTTAAAGAGCGTATGGATACGCGCCAATATAATGGCGGCTCGTTTCTGGGACTGAAGGGCATCGTCATTAAAAGCCATGGCGGCACCGATGAAGTGGGTTTCGCCAGCGCCATTGATTATGCCTGCGAATTTGCCCATGCCGGTCTGGTGGAGCGCATAGCGATTGACGTGGAACATTTCCACGCCACCATGAACGGGCACTCTGACTGAGTAAAAGAGTTGGCTGGGGTAAGGGCCATCTGAGTTAAGGCCGTCTGAGTATAAAGACCATCTGAGTAAAAGAGGGAATGAAATGTCGAAGATCCGTTCAGTCATAAGAGGGTGTGGGGGCTATCTGCCCGAACGCATCATGACCAATGATGAGCTTTCCAGAATGGTCGATACGTCAGATGAGTGGATCACCGAGCGCACCGGCATCAAGCAGCGTCATATCGCGGCGAAGGGGGAGCTGACCTCTGACCTTGGTCTGGCTGCCGCCAAGCAGGCGCTGGAACGTGCCGAGCTCCATCCCATCGATATTGATCTGGTCCTGGTCGCCACCTCAACTCCTGATAAAACCTTTCCGTCTACGGCGTGTACCATTCAGGCCAAGCTCGGCATGACCAGGGGCGCCGCCTTTGATCTGCAAGCGGTTTGCTCAGGCTTTGTTTATGCGCTGGCCACCGCTGACAGTTTTTTGCGCTGTGGCGACTATGAGCGTATTCTGGTGATTGGCGCTGAAACCTTTTCGCGCATTGTTGACTGGGAAGATCGCAATACCTGCGTGTTGTTTGGCGATGGAGCGGGAGCGGTTGTACTGGAAGCACAATCCGGCGAAGGAAAGATCAGCGATCGCGGTATTTTGACCAGCAAGCTGCGCTCCGATGGGCGTTTTCGCAACAAGCTGCATGTGGATGGTGGACCGTCTTCAACAGGAACGGTTGGCAAGCTGCGCATGGAAGGCCGCGAAGTGTTTCGCCATGCCGTCACTAATATTGCTGATGTCATACGTGATGCCCTGCACGAAACTGGCCTGAAGGCTGAAGATATAGACTGGTTCGTCGCTCATCAGGCCAACCGGCGTATTTTGGAAGGTACAGCCAAAAAGATTGGCCTGGCCATTGATCGGGTGGTGATGACCATGGACATACATGCCAACACCTCGGCGGCCTCCATTCCGCTGGCCCTCAATCATCTTTATGAGAGTGGAAATCTGAAGCGTGAGCAACTGGTTTTGTTTGAAGCCATGGGCGGCGGCTTCACCTGGGGCTCTGTTCTGGTGCGCTGGTAGTGTGGCTTTTGTTGAGAGAACGCTATGTCTGTAACAAGAACCATAATCAGAAGTGTCGGCGCTTATTTGCCAGAGCGCATCGTCACCAATGAAGAGCTCTCGACCTTTGTGGATACGTCTGATGAATGGATACTTGAGCGTACCGGCATCAAACAGCGCCATATGGCGGCGCAGGGGGAATTCACCTCTCATTTCGCTGTAGCAGCGGCCAAGATGGCTCTGGAGCGCGCCGGTCTGGCGGCCAGTGAAATTGATATGATCATTGTCGGGACCACCACGCCTGACCGCACTTTTCCCTCCACAGCCTGTATTGTGCAAGCTGAGCTTGGCATGACCAATGGCGCCGCGTTTGATTTGCAGGCGGCTTGCTCCGGCTTTCTTTACGGGCTGGCCATTGCTGACAGTTTTATTGTTGCCGGGGCCTATAAGCGCATATTGGTGATTGGCGCTGAAACCCTGACGCGTTTGATGGACTGGACTGATCGCAATACCTGTGTGTTGTTTGGCGACGGGGCAGGGGCGACGATAGTCGAAGGCATTGAAGGGCAGGGCGATCTGTCGGACCGGGGCATATTGGCCTGCCATTTACGCTCTGACGGGCGTTATCGTGATCTTTTGACGGCCACTGGTGGTCCCTCTTCAACAAAAAGCATCGGCACGGTGCAGATGAATGGCCGCGAAGTGTTCCGCCATGCCGTTGCCAATATATCTGATGCCATTCACGAGGCCTTGCAGGCCACTGGTTTTGGCGCAGATGATATTGACTGGTTTGTCCCTCATCAGGCCAATGGGCGCATTTTGGAAGGGGTGGCAAAAAGGGTGGGATTGCCTGATGACAAGATCATCATAACCCTTGATCGTCAGGGGAATACATCAGCAGCTTCAGTGCCGCTGGCCCTCAATAGCCTGTACGAATCTGGAAAACTTGAGTCAAATCAACTGGTTCTTTTTGAAGCCATGGGAGGGGGGTTTACCTGGGGCTCTGTTCTGGTGCGTTGGTAGCTGCTAGGGTAAGGCAGATTATTTCGCTGGCCTCAAGGGGTGAAAAATGCTCTGATTAGGCGAGTATTGCAATTTTTGAATGAATAATTCCTGAACGGTTATCCCACTTTTTTCGTGGGGAAAACATCCTAAGCCATTGACTATTAATAATAAGTCTGTATAGCATCGGGTCAATGCAAGTGGGGAGGCGATTTAAATTGAGTGAAAAAACCCTGACAAGAGCCGATTTGGTTGAATCCGTCGTTAAGACTGTAGGATTGCCACGGCATGAAGCTGCTGAACTTGTGGAAACAGTGCTGCAGGAACTTTCTGCAGCGCTGGCCCGAGGGGAGCCCGTAAAGCTGTCTTCTTTTGGTAGCTTTGGAATTCGTGAAAAACGCCAGCGTATTGGCCGCAACCCGAAGACCGGTGAGGAAGTACCGATAACGCCGCGCCGGGTTCTGGTGTTTCGGGCCAGCAACATCATGAAAAAACGCATTGATGAAACCATCAAGGCGGATGCTGGTAAAAGCAATGGCAAGGCCAAAGGCAAGGTGGCAACGAGCGCCCGAACCAGAAAAACCAGTAAAGCGAAAACTCCGGCCAAGGGCAAGGTCGCCGGCAAAGCCAAAACAGTTCCGAAAGCCAAAACGGCGGACAAAGCCAGCACGACTGCAAAACCGACCGCCAAGGCGAAAACGACTGATACGAGTACCACAAAAAAGAGCACAAGTGCCGCCAAGGGCAAGAAGAGCCCCGCCAAAAAGGCCACCAGTAAAAAAACACCAGCCAAGAAAACAGGCAAGGGAAAAGGCAAATAATTTCCCTTGCAAGAGGCAGCAGGCGGGTCAGCGGATAAATGTGCTTAAAACTTGCTAGGCAGCCTTGACCTTTTTGCAAAAAACAGGCAGAGAATATCCCTTGCACCAGCTCAACAAAAGCGGTGCATGTCGGAGCGTGGCGCAGCCCGGTTAGCGCACTGGTCTGGGGGACCAGGGGTCGGAGGTTCAAATCCTCTCGCTCCGACCATTTAAAACAATCACTTAGGTGCAGTGCTGGGGCATGAAAAACGCTCCGGGGTACCAAACCGGCACAAATTGCAAAGACTAAAATCTCACTTTCCCGATTGAGGTGTTGGCGATTATTGCCGATCTTGTGCCAAACCCTGTAAAATCGCCATACACCAGCGCGACTGGTGTTCAAAGGCCGATATTACGGGCTACTTCATCCAGTTCGGTTTTTGTCGCATCGTGGTGGCCCTCTTCATTTTCGCCACGGATCAGGCTTTCTTGTTGCATGAGAGGGATTTTTCCATAGTTGGCAAGGGTGGTTTGCACATTTTCATGGCCAAGGCTCTGGCTCCATGCCTTGAACTGGGCAATGTCGAGCTTGCGTTCGTACATTTGAGAAACAATCATATTGCGGAAGCGGTGAGGTGTGTAAACGGGCAGGCCAGCGGCTAAAAATGCCTCTTTGAATATCTTCCTGACCGGGGTTGTATTGGCCCAGTGCTCGCGGGAGAGGCCGCTAACGGCAAAACCGTTTTGATCTTGCCCCATTGCTGTTTTTGGGAGCAGAGGGTCGCTATCGGAAAAGAGCTGGTTAATTTTGAGGAAGTGCAGCCAATCCATAAATATTTGTTCCAAGTCCTCCCTGAGCTGGTCTGATGAAACTGGACAGGTCTGAATGTAGCTTAAGCTACTGATCTGCCCACGTCGTGTTGTGGTCGTCAGGCCACTTCTTTCAAAACAACAATGTTATCATTGCTGCTGTTTTTATCCTGTGGGTATGTGGGTAACGCGGCAGCGTTATCGATCATATCCATAGGTCCCAATGGTTTGTTCCCGGCATATGCTTCATCCGGCGTCAGATAGTCGAGACTCTGATGTGGGCGACAAGCATTATAAAACGCCAGCCACTTGCCAAGCCCAGCCCGAACTTCACTGCCAAATGCCCAATCGTGCAAGAACACACACTCATATTTCAAAGACCGCCACAGACGCTCGATGAACACATTATCCATCCATCTGCCCTTGCCGTCCATGGATATTTTCACCCCAGCGGCGATGAGCACATCACACCAGCTGCTTGAGGTGAACTGGCAGCCCTGATCCGTGTTGAAAATCTCCGGCTTGCCGTATTTTTCCATCGCCTCTTGCAAAGCCTCAATGCAAAACCTTGTGTCCAGCGTGTTTGACAAACGCCATGCCAAAACCTTGCGCGAATGCCAGTCCATGATCGCCACGAGATAGAAAAACCCACGCTGAACAGGTATGTAGGTGATGTCTGTACACCATACCTGGTTCGGGCGAGTAATCAGCAAGTCTCTCAAAAGATAGGGATATTTCTTGTGATCCTTGTTTGCAATGGTGGTTCGTGGCTTTTGATAGATCGCCACTATGCCCATTTTTCGCATCAGTCTATAAACGACATTTTCGCTCGAAAAATACTCAAATCGACAAATTCAGCCTGATACTCAACAGCCTCTAAAGCAAAGAAATGCAGAATATATCTGGATATTTTCAAATTTCTTTGCGCCGAAAACAGAACAAAAGTGTCAGCTGGAATGATTGCGAGCGGGTGAAATTTGCTCTAGCTGTTGATTGCAAAGCAATCAATGAGAGGGAGTGTTAAAATTCTCCAGATGAGATTTCCTTAATTCTCCGTCAACCATTTGATGATAAAATATTTGGCAACCGAAAAATAGACATTGCAGCCTTTAAATTCAGTCGTTATGTTGCTGCTTTGTAAAAGCAAACCATTTGGCTCGACATACCGTCTGGCCAAATGCGACGCTTGTAGGTCTTAGATAATGGGGCGTAGCCAAGTGGTAAGGCAACGGGTTTTGATCCCGTCATTCGCAGGTTCGATCCCTGCCGCCCCAGCCAATTCTCAAAAAGTAACGTAAAATTATGCATAAGCCCATGTTTAGGGGGCTTGTTCACGCTTCTGCTACACCAAACTGCTACACCAGAGCGATGAAACAGATGCCTAAACATACAAGATTGAGTTGCCGTAATGGGACTTATTATCACCGTGCAAAAGTGCCTACTGACATAGCTGGAACTTACGGAAAGCGTGAAGAACTAATCTCTTTACGAACAAAGAACATTGTCGAAGCCTTGCGTCTCATCAAGATTGTTGCCGTTGAGGTTGATGAGAAATTCGAAGTCCACCGCCGTGAACAGAGATTGTTAAATCCGCCTTCGACTGATGTTGCTGTATATGAGGAACTGTCTCCAGAAACACTTGCCGGTATCGAAAAAGAACTGTTCAGCAAACTGCTGAAACAAGATGACAATGAACGGTGGGATGGTTTTGCCAGGAAACCGCGTTGGTTCAAATGGCCTTTTGTAACCATCAAGACTTGCTTGACCTGAAAAAGCAGGTCGCGACAGGAACTTTTGACAAAGAACCCCTCCCCTTCAACGAAAGAAAGGGGTCAGTCGAAAGACAGCTTGAAGCTTTTACATATGAAGAGCGACAGAAGCTTGGTGTGAATGTCACGGCTGATGCTATTGCGCTTCTGAGGCGGCACAACATCAAGATCGACAAAAAATCAGATACTTATCCGCAATTATTGAATGCTATAGGTCGTGCTAAAATCAGGGCGATACAGGCGATACAGTCCCGCAATGAGGGTGATCATGTCGCCACACCCCACCGCTAAGCCTGTAGTGATTTCAGACAGTGAGAACCCTAAACTGTCCAAAGCATTGGAACGATGGTTGGCAAAGAACCAGCATATAAGTCAAAACCAACTTGATAAGAAGATGGGCTGGTATCGGGAATTTATCCGGGCATTTGGCAACCGTCGTATTAACGATTATCTCATGAAGGACGCCCGTGATTATGTTGATGCACTTGATGGAGCACCGCAACGTTATCAATGTCTTGCTGGATATAAACGCCTGAATATCCTGGAAGCCTCAAAGAAGGGCAAGGAGGACGGCTTACCCCCTATATCGGCCTATTACGCCAACAAAAAATTGAGGGCCTCAGGGCGTTGTCGACGTTTTTGATGCTAGAGTATGACGATACGGTCCAGAAAAATATTTTCACATCGCGAAAAATAATTCGGGATAAGAAAACTGTTGAAAATGAAGTATCTAAAGCTGTGCCATTCACAGGTGAAGAGCTTCAAACTATCTTTGATGCTCCTATCTTCACTGGCATGAAAAGCAAGGCCCGCCCGTATGACAAAGGGACACTGATCTTACAGAATAGCCCAAGATTCTGGGTGCCTTTGCTGTTGTTATTCCATCTTCTCGATCTGCGACGGGGTGATTTTTCGCCGCACGCTGGAGGCCTTTTTTCGCCTGTCAGAGGCCTTGTTATGAGCTTGTTTGAAACGATAGCCGCATTTGCCGCGATTGCGCTGCAACTCTCTGGTGATGGTCGAGCGGTGAACGCCAAGCTGGCGAGCGATTTGCGCGCGACAAATTCCGGCTTGTAAAAAAGCGACAATCTGGCATCTTTGTTCATAGGTCAGATGGCAAGCTCGTTTGGGCATGTGGTCCTCCTTGAGATGTGGTGTCCCAAAGAGGTTTGCAGCCATCTGGCCGATAAATCAAAGACATATGGAATGGTTCGTCAAATCTTACTGGTTTTTAGGACAGCCTCAAGGGTGCTACGCATCGCTACGCGACCATGCCCTTGACCCCGCCCGAAAAACCAGTAAACCAAAACAATATTCCATCAGTAAGCAGAATGTTGCGTTTGGCAGTTGAAACGGGGAAATTAAAAAAGGGCGGGTTTGGGCAGCAGCCCGATTGCGCAGCAAGTTTGTCCGTAACTTAGCGCCTATGGGGACAAGCCCCCAATGCCATCTGCAAAGATGCCAAACCTCGCAGAGAGAAGCATTGGCTGGCGAAGACAAGCCGCACAGCGGCTTTTGAGGCAATGCAATGAGTGAGATACGGGGCGGCTCGCATAAGAGACAAGAGTACCATAATATCAGTTCGCGAAAAGGCTGACCTTTACCGATCCTTCAAAATCTTACAAGCGCTCCCCGGGTTCTTCACCCGGGGTCCATGCCGCAAACGAGAACCTTTCCATATATCAACTCATTGCCATTCTGTATCCCGGGTGAAGACCCTAGAAGGCGCTCGAAACAGATATGAGTCAATCATTTTTCATTCTGGTATGCATGACACATATCCAAAATTCAGATCATAATATTTTTTCTGTAGGGATGAATCCGAAACCGGCCCCCTTCACATCCATTCGGCAGCGGGGTAGATCCGAATCGAGGATGCTCAGAGACCGGTTTCATGAGCCAAAAGTAAGGCTCAAATCGGGTCATCATTTTCAGCTTTAACGAGGAGGCCACTCAGACTGAAAACTTTTGACCCAAATATCCCTGTGTCTCAGGAGATGCGGCGGACCTGAATAAACACGGGAATTCAAATATTCTTTATAACGACACTAAACATCTTTTTCTTAGTGATTGTCAAGTGCACCAAGCAGAATAAAGTAAATGAAACCTTATCAACATGCTGGTCTACCCTCTTCTATATACAAGAACTAGAATGTTTTACTATATCTCTACACTGATAATAAGGAAGCCGTTCAAAAGTCCAGAAAAAACCTTCCTTATTTTTTTTTCAAACACTCATTTTATCGTCTGTGAAATACGAAAAAAATGATTTAAAACTGTCCTTGGCTCCAAGAGCCCCAACAAATACTTATCCACACTTTAAGGCTGCCTACCCCAAAGACTGTACCCTTTGCAGAGCGATTTGCAATTGCTCAATGGCCAGTCCGGCATCTGCTTTCCGCTGCCTTTGTTCATCAACAACAGCTTGTGGTGCCCGCGCCACAAACTTTTCATTGCCAAGCTTGGCATCGAGTTTTTTGATTTCGCTCTCATGCTTGTCAATCTCTTTGCTCAACCGGGAAACTTCTGCTTCTACATCAATGATGCCCTCAAGCGACATGGCGATAGTCACTTCATCGAGGATAATCTGGATTGTTCCCGCAGGTATCTCCGCTTGAAAGCTCACACTTTCCAGTCTGGCGATACGCTTTAGCGTCTCTTCATGCCTCCCTATCCGCGCGATGAGCGGCGCCTCGGCCCCGGTAAAAATCAACGGCACTTTGGCCCCCGCTGGCACATTCATCTCGGCCCGCACAGAGCGCACTTCGGTAATCAGGCGAATCAACCAATCAATTTCCTGCTCAATGGCAGCATCCTCAAGGCCCGTAAAGCTTGGCCATGGCGCAAGCATCAAAAGCCCCTGGCGCGGCGCGCCTTGTTCCGCCAAACTCTGCCACAGTTCTTCTGTGATAAAGGGCATGAAGGGGTGCAGCAGCTTCAAGATCTGGTCGAGCACATAGGCTGCCATCTCCCTCGTTTCGCTCAAAGCTTCCTGGTCATCACCAGTAAGGACGGTTTTGATGAGCTCCAGATACCAGTCACAATAAATATGCCAGACAAATCCATAAACGGAACTGGCGGCTTCATTATAGCGGTGCAGCTCGATGGCCTCGGTGACGGTGCGGGTCGTGCGCTCCATCTCCCCGGCGATCCAGCGATTGACAGCGCCCTTGCAACTGGCCGGATCAAAATCATCGCGTCGGCTGCATTCGTTCATCTGCGTAAAGCGCGCCGCATTCCACAGCTTGGTGGAAAAATTGCGATAGCCCTCGACCCGCGACAAGGACATGCGCACATCGCGTCCCTGCGCCGCCATCGCCGCCAGCGTAAAGCGCAGAGCGTCGGTGCCATAGGCCGGAATGCCGTCAGGATATTCCTTGCGGGTCGCCTTGGCGATCTTTTTGGCATCCTGCGGGTTCATCATGTTGGAGGTGCGCTTGGCGACCAGTGTTTCCAGATCAACACCATCGACAATATCCAGCGGGTCCATGACATTGCCCTTGGACTTGGACATTTTAGCGCCCTTCTCGTCGCGCACCAGAGCATGAACATAGACCGTATCGAACGGCACCTCGTCCATGAAATGCAGCCCCATCATCATCATGCGGGCCACCCAGAAAAAGATGATGTCAAAGCCGGTGACCAGCACATTGGTTGGATAATAGCGTTTCAGTTCGGGCGCATCATCCGGCCAGCCCAGCGTTGAAAAGGCCCACAGGCCCGATGAAAACCAGGTGTCGAGTACGTCCTCGTCCTGGCGCAACTCTACCGCTTTGCCATAATGTTTGTCGGCAGCCTTTTGCGCTTCGTCTTGCGAATAAGCGACAAAAATCTCATCATCCGGCCCGTACCATACCGGAATCTGATGGCCCCACCAGAGCTGGCGTGAGATGCACCAGGGTTCGATATTGCGCATCCATTGGTAATAGGTCTTGTCCCAGTTGCCCGGCACAAAGCGCGTGCGCCCGCTCTCGACGGCTTTGATGGCCGGCTTTGCCAGCTCCTGCGCATTGACATACCACTGGTCGGTCAACATGGGTTCGATGACCACATGCGAACGATCGCCAAACGGCTGCATGACTTTCTTGTCTTCGATCTCGATCAGCAAACCAAGCGCATCAATATCCTTGACGATAAGCTTGCGCGCTTCAAAACGCTCCAGCCCTTTATATTTTTCCGGGATCTCCCCCGCCATATTGCCCTTTTCATCCATGATGACCAGCAAAGGCAGATCATTACGACGCGCCACCTGATAATCATTGAAATCATGTGCGCCGGTGATTTTAACGGTACCCGAACCAAGTTCCGGGTCGGCGTGTTCATCGGTAATGATGGGAATAGTGCGATCAGCCAACGGCAGCAGCACCTTTTTGCCGACAATCGGCGCATAGCGCGCATCATCTGGATGAACGGCAACCGCGCCATCCCCCAGCATGGTTTCTGGTCGCGTCGTCGCGATGGAAATATAGTCGCGGGTCTCCCATTTGGTGGGTTTGCCATCCTCGTCATGTTCGATGGGGAATTCATAGGTTTCGCCATTTTCCAGCGGATATTTGAAATGCCAGAAATGACCATCAACCTCGATATTTTCAACTTCAAGATCGGAAATTGCCGTCTGGAAATGCGGATCCCAGTTGACCAGCCGTTTATCGCGATAGATCAGACCGGCCCTGTGCAACTCGACAAAGGTTTTCCGAACGGCTTTTGACAATCCCTCATCCATGGTGAAACGCTCTCTGGACCAGTCACAAGAGGCCCCGAGGCGGCGCAGCTGATTGATAATGGTGCCGCCGGACTGTTCCTTCCACTCCCAGATGCGCTCGATAAAGGCTTCGCGGCCCATCTCTCGGCGTCCTGGCTCGCCATTTTCGGCCAGCTGGCGCTCAACGACCATTTGCGTGGCGATGCCCGCATGATCCATACCGGGCTGCCAGAGCACATCCTTGCCGCGCATACGCTCGAAACGCGCCAGAATATCTTGAATGGTGTTGTTAAGGGCATGGCCCATATGCAATGAACCGGTGACATTGGGCGGCGGGATAACAATGCAATAGGATTTCACGCCTTTTTCGACACGATCCGCCTGGCTTTTAAAGGCTCCTGCCTCTTCCCATTGGCGGTAAATGCGTTCCTCGACCTTAGCGGGTTGAAACTTTTTTTCGAGCATAATGGCTATCGATCCCAAATTGTGTTTTTTCATGAAAAAACACAACTACCCGCGCCAGTCAATAAGCATGGCTGGATATATGCGAGTGAGACAGGAGTGGAGGCAGAAACTCAAAATTGAAATGGGTTGTTTTTGTTTGAAACTCTCGGGCTGATCCGGGGCAACGCAATTAATGACGCGTATAAAAAGTTTCAGCCATGGTGGCTTCAAGCAATTGTTCGCCAATACCATCAAATTCGAGGACAGCTGGATCATCGCTTGTTGCGTTTGCGACATTGCGGAAACGAGAGTTTGGTATAGCATCACTGATCGACCAAAGGCCATCAAATGCCATTTCACCTAGTTTAACAGTTGTCGTACTCGCAAACTCGAACATATCAAGCGCAAAACGCGCATCCGGCGAACGGCGCATACTGTCTCCAGACCAACAATGGCTCTCTCCCAGCACAAGCTGTTCATGGGCATCAAGCAGAGCCGGATTTTTCGCCCAGCGGATGGACGCGTCCAAACACTTGTCGCCACTATACAAGCCGTTCACTTCAGCGAAACTGGCAAAGTCAGAGGCCGGATCAATCTTGGCAAAAATAACCCGTAAATCCACCCCAAGCCCTTCTAACCGATCCGCATGACGCTGAACCGCTTGCGCCACCGGGCTGGCTGGGGCACGCGCCAACAATGTTACAATCAGATCATTTGCAATGGTGTCATCAAGCATTTCCAATTTGTCGAAATAGGAGACGAAAAAGTCATCAAAACGCTTGATAACCTCCCTGCGATGAATTTCAGCTTTGGAAGAAAATTCAGTCAGAAAGCCCATTGCGGCGCCCCTTGTCTCAAAATCGGAAAAGTCTGGAGCGGTGAATTACATCTAACCCATGCCCCTTATGTTTATCCAATTTGCGCCATGACGGTTAAGAAAGGTTTTAACGCGCAACATTTTCTGCATGAGAAAGTCAAAAATTATATCATTCCATTGATTTAACTCGTAATAATTTTCACATTCTCACAAAGCCTCTTTTTTTATTTTTTATCCGTGTTGGGCCGGAATCGCTCCGCCAGATGGCGCGCCTTCATATCTTCTGAAGCTTCATCAAAAACATTATTCTCTGTGCCAAACATGGAAGGCGTATCGCCCCATTCAATGTTTTCAACCTCTGATGGCTCATCCTCTGCCACATGATGCCCAGATACTGGTGCCACCACAGGCTCCAAAATAGGCTCGACTACGGGCTCTACCACCAATTCTTGATTGGCATCGCGAGCCGATAGGATAACCGGATCTGTCAAAGGCTGCTGTTCCTGGGTGACAGGGCCGCTCTCTTCTCCAGCAGACGAATTATCGGCTTCATCAAGCTTTGTGACGCTATCATTATCCAGGCTCTTGACCCGATCATTAAGATCTTTGAGTTTAGAACTCTGGGCCAGATTATCCAGAACACCGGCATCAACTTTTGGCTTCGCTCCGGTTATTATAAGAGGTGAGCTGATTATAGGGGCCTCGCTGGCCGGTTGTGTGCTGATTGCTGGCGTGCTGATCGGCTGATCTTTGATTGCTGGTGTGCTGATAATTGGTGCACTGATTACAGGTTCGCTGATAATTGGCTCATTGATAACTGTTTCACTGACGAGATCATCCGTATCAATTGTTTCCGTGGCCGCCTCAAGGCTCGCCTCCCATTGTGGTGGCAGCAGACTGTCTTCATTGACACCCCGGCGAAAGTCATCCGTTTTGTGGGGCTCGCTGGCAGATTCTGGTTCTGGCTCGGGTGCAGCTTCTACTATTGGCTCTGGGGCCACAACTGGCTCAGCTGCAATCGGCAACCCGGGTTCGGGCGCAACGGTTTTGACCTCTTCAACTGCCACGATCCTTTCATTCAAAGCGACAACTGGTGCCTTTTCAGTTTGCTCGGGTTCTGGGGCAACCGGCGTTGCGGCCTTCCCTCCCGTTGTAAACAGGCTGGCCAGTTTTTCTTGAATAATATTCGGGCTGGCAGGTTGCATGACTTCCTCTGCCCGGCTGGGCTGGTCAATGGTTTTAACTGGAGCCGGGACTTCAACCGGTGCCGAGACTTCAACCGAAACCGGTGGCTTCACCTCTTCCTTGCCAAGCTTTGCCAGGTTCTGCGTCACAACACCAAGGCCTATAGCCCCCGTCAGCTGTTTGCGAATGCCCTCACTGGCGCTTTTTCGTTCTTCGCGAGACAGCTCCCGCAGGGGCACGATCTCAAGATCAGGCGCATCATGATCAATGGGAGAAACGGTCTGTTGCGCGGTTTCCTGGCGTAGTTTTTCAATCTCTGCCTGCTGATCGGCTATTTTTTGCTCAGAATCGACCTCTTTTTGTTTCATCTCGGCCTGCATTTCGCGCAATATGTCTTTGATTTCCTGTTTGTTCACCGCTTCTTCAGGCTCATTGTTGACCGGAGGTTCTGCCAGTTTTTCAGGCATTTTAGCGGGAACCTGGCTCTCATTCTCGGATTCAAAATCGCCATTGGCTCTGGCCCGCCGCGAAGCTTCCATAATAAGATCCAGCACCATCTGGCTTTGTGTATCGGCCACTTTGCGGAACCGATAAACGCGATATGTCCGTCCCTCGGCAAAGTAGCGACTATTATGCTTTCTCAGCTCATTACGTACCGTACGCTGGAAGGGGTAGATGCTGGCCAGATGCAGAATATTATTGGCTTCAAGGGAGATGCACAGATTTGACAAAAAGCGCGCCTCCTTGGCCAAATCATGTTCTGCCGAGCTTTCCAGCTGCCCCATCAACACCCGTTCTTCTTCTTTGTGAATAGAGGTACGTTGTTCTGTTAATTGAACAATTTCTGTTTTTACCTGCTCAACGCGCAAGAAATTGCCGTTCATCACCCGCTCATGCTTTTCCAGCTCGCTCCTGTGGCGATTGACATTCTGCAAAACAATCTGACGCCGCCCGTCCAGGCTGATCATGTCCTGGCGTTCAGCCATTTGCTCGGGTGTTTCGCCATGATAGGTCAAAAACTTTTGCTTGATCTGCTCGATAATACGGTTTTCAGCCGTGACCAGCTTGTGGAGTTCATTGGTCAATTGCAGCTTTCGGCGTTCCTGTTCCGTGCGCTCAACAACAAGGTTTTGCTTTTTCTCCTCAAGAATACTGATTTTGTGATCCAGCGTTTCATGCTGTGATTGAATGGTTTCTTGCTGTTTGGCATGTAACCGCTTATGAATCAGCGCCTTTTTCGACCCCTTGATCAAGGGCACTGCCAGATAATAGTCTCGCCCATGCTCAAACTCGGCATGGTGGAATATTTCCAGCATTTCCTCCGAAATCTTATTTTTGTGGGCTTCAAAAATTTTCAAAACCGTATTGCCGATTTCTCCGGCCTCTGCGCTGGCCACCGAAGCTTGCAGCTTCTCGAAATTGTCGTAGCGCCGATTGAGCGAGATCAGCAGGATACATAAATCGACGAATACGGCTGCCGAGAGCGGAATATAATCACGCTTCGACAATCCCGGGTCAATATTTGAAACCTCGACCTTACGCCCGGCGCTGATGGCATTTTTACGCGCCTTGCGCAATTCATCCGGGCTTGGCGGCAATTTCAGTGTCGGCAAAGCGGCCAGGGTCACGGCCAGCCGGCGAAACGCCTCAACAATGGCTTCAGCGCCTTCAACCGCTGAAATTTTCGGGTTTTTGATTGCGGGAATATCATCAATGGCCCGCACCACACCGCGCAAAGCAGTCTGCAATTGCACATCCGGGCAACGGAAGGTGCGCCCACCGCCTTTCGGGAAAACCGTGGTGCTGGCGCGCTTGTCAAAACTATCGCGGAACTGGCGCAATTGCGGATCGGTGCGCAGCGTATTAAAGCGGGCAATGGTCAAATCGAGCTTGCGGCCCAGCGAGCGCAAAAACTTGTTGCGCGTGCCATCCGCGCCAACGGTCGAGCCATCACGCGTCACGACCTTTTTCAGATCAGCATTGAGAGCCGTCAGATCCCCTTTGACCGAGGTCGCCCTTCCTGTGATATATTCAGCGGCATAGGCAAATTTCTGGCTGTCGCTATCGCGCAAACGCATACGCGGCCCCTCACCTGGTGAGGAGTTCGGGCAACTATTGCCATGTTCACGCTCTTGCGTGGCTTTTCGCGCCGACAGGGTTGTCAGCTGCGTGAAGGTGCTTTGTAACTGCTCCAGGCGCGATTGGCCAATTTGCAGGGCCACCTGAACCTGCGAAACCGCACTTTCCGCCGAACGCGTCGCCTCGGTCTGAGCCTCAAGATATTTCCAGTAAAAGCCAAAGCCAAAACCAACAGAGATCAAGGTCAAAAACAGATAGCCAAACACAAAGACCGGTTTCAGCCAGGTCGGTGTACCACCTGAATAGAGACTGTCGAGCAGATAAAGGATCATCAGCATCAGCATCATCACAGCAAAGCCGATGGCCAGTCGCGAGCCAATATCAAGCGAACCCGTATTGGCCTGAATAAGTTCCAGCATACCGGTATAGGTGGCCAGCCAGGAGAGGAAAGCCAGCCCGATCGTCAAAGCGGCCTTGACCGGATCGGCATAAAACCACGCTTTGAAATTGAAAATATGAACCTTGGTCTCTTTATTGACGACGGCTTCCTGGACCACGGGGGCCGCTTCAACAGGGCGCAATTCGCCCGGCACAGCAGCCGAAAGCCCTGTGCTTGCTGCGCTGTCACTTTGGGAAAGCAGCGCCTGATCTGTACCATCGCCAAGGATTGGCTCAACTCTCTGCTCGCCAGTAGAAAGGACTGTGCTTGCGGCCTCATTTCCGAGCGCTTCGCCGGTCTTTTTGGCCTGTGCCTCACGTGAGGGGGGCTTTTTTATCCCGAATATTTTTCTGAGTGACCACTCGAGCACGAAGAAACTCCTTTGCAGCATCCGCCAAAAACCTATGTTGGGACAAAAACTCCTGCTCTGCCCCCTAGCGCTCTACCAGATTACAGCAGACGCAACCCGCATTTCCAGAAAAAACTTTACTGAAACCAGCAACTTGCGGCCTGACAGTTTTCCCCCCAAACTCAACCATATCTACTAGACTGTTATTTGGGCTGTTTCGTGACAAAATCATGATTTGACTTCACGATCACCTGAACGACCGCCTCACGCTCCAAACGCAGAAGATTGTATCCTCTAAATAGCACTCAATGATCACCGGCTGCAAGCCGATGGACCATTAAGATTAAGACGCACACGCCAAAGCCTCTTATCACACGTAATTATGGTGTTATTTTACCCACTCTGGCCTGCGCTTTTGGCGCGGCCAATTGCTCCAGCTCTTTCATCAAAACGCCCAGCAAAGGGGCCGCCAGCTGGCTGGAATGCAGGCGATATCCAAGCGGTTCAGAAACGCTGCCCGATCCCACCATCACCACATAGGAATAGCTTTTGCCATTGGTAAACTGCACGCCGCCCGCCAGCCAGACATCAACGGTGGTGTCAGGATCATCCGTAACCTGCGTCCCCGTCTTGGCAATATGCAAGGCGATGGACTTATGACGTTTGGCGCACCATTTGCTCTGGCTTTTCAAGGTGCCATGGCGCTTTTTCTTATATTCATAACAAAGCGGCGCTGACAAGAAACGTTGCAAAAGCCCCCGCCCCTGCGGACTGATCACACGGTCAGGAATGATATCGCTGGTGCTCTCAATCTCTGCGCTATCGTCATTGCGGCGGCTGGTGCGCGAATGATTATTGATGAGCGTTGGCAGGCCAACAGGACGTGCGCCGCGCCCCGTCAGCGATGCCAGTATAACCGCCGCCATTTGATGAACCTTTTGCGGACTACCCCGGATCAAACCATGCGCCACAGCCGTTGAGGGCGGGGTTTCATCCTCTTTCTTGGCGGCATAGGGCATGTTGAAGCCAAAGCGATCCACAGTCTGGCGCACTGTCCCTTGCCCGAGCTTGAACAACCGGTTGGCCAGCGGCCCTGACATCGAGCAGGCAAAAACCGTTTCAGCCCGCCGCAAACGCCTTTGTCCCCCTTTGCGGCGACAGGTTTGCAAGCCTTTTGAAGGCGCATCCGTATCAAGATATTTACTGTCGGGGGTATCTTCGCCATCATTGGAAATGAGCACGGCTCCCAGCATTTTGGCGGTCGAGGCCACAGCCCGCCCTTCCCGGTCGCGCTCATAGCGTCCGCTGAGACGGTCCCTTGCCGTGCTCGAACCAAAATAATGAGCATTTTGTCCCGCTTCAAAATAACGTACAAGCTTGCCATTTTCATCGGCGGCGGCCACAATAATATCCGGCAACCGCCTGCCGCGCCGGCGGGCCAGCACATCCAACGTATAGCGCCGGTTGAGCTTTTGGCGGTATTTGCTATTGAGCTTGCCAAGTTGCTTGGCCACCTTGTCGCGAAAACGCAGATTCTGCGCGGCGTTCACCGACAAATCGACCCGCGCCACATATTTGCGCCACTCATAACCATATAGATCAACCATTTCAGCCCGTGCCCCAAAACGGGCAGAGGGGACAAAATGATTGGCCCGGCGCACCGGATTATTACGAATAACCCCTTGTGAGCGCGACAATAGTTTGAGTTCAGCTTCCTTGTCTGGAGCCAGCCGCCCCTGCGGCACTTCCACAGACATGGTTTTCAGAACAAAAGTCAGGTCTTTTTGATCTTGCTGATCCCGAACCAGCGCATTAACGCATTTTTGCGCCCGCAGCGAGGTGATATGCCGCCAGTTGCTCAAGCGCCTTTTATTGATCAGCTGATTGCGGCTTAGCAAACCCTGAATG
>JAKIUO010000008.1 GCA_021647535.1 Hyphomicrobiaceae bacterium | reverse complement strand
ACACCCGCTGCAGGGTGCGCGACAGGGAAAAACGGATATTGGGATGGCTGATTTCTGGCGTTGGAAAACCGGGGATCTGCGTTTTGTTCTGTTCGCGGCGCTCGGGCGTGTTTTCGATGACACCAAAATCCAGCGCATTGCCAAGGCAGGCGGAAACGCAAGCTGGTTTAAGCCCGACTTCCAACCGATCCACGCACATATTGCATTTACTGACCTGGCCTTTGATCGGGTCGAGCTGCGGCGCGTTATAGGGACAGACCCAGGTGCAATAGCCACAGCCAAAGCAGATGTCGGGGTCTTGCAGCACCGCGCCATATTCGGCAAATTTTGTGTAAGCTCTGGTCGGGCAGCCCGTGAGGCAAACGGGATCATCGCAATGATTGCAGGCCATGCTTATATTGATGCGGGCATAGTCGGGATAGGTGCCGCTTTCGACAAAGCCGACCGAGCGAAAGGCGATGTGCGCCGGGTTGTCGTTCTTTTCGCTACAGGCCGCTTCGCAGGCATGGCAGCCAATGCAGTTGTCGGCATCAAAGTAAAAACCGTGCTGTTTGTAGCGGTTTGGATTGTCGCTGATTTCAGCTTCGCCATTAATGTTGAGGCTTTTGCCGCGCAGCTTATTGTTTTTGCCGATGGTTTCGATGTCGTCGCCATAGCGGTTTTTCTGCTGGGTTTCCGGGCTACCAAGTAGAGCATAATCCGGTTCGTCATTGCGTGTTTTAAACATTTGTTACATTCCCTGGGAATAGCTCTTTTGGTTTCCGCTTTATGTTGAACCCCCTCACCCTAGTCCTCTCCCCGTCTGGGAGAGGGGATAAGAGGTGCCATTGCCGGAATTTTGCTCTCTTACTCCCTCTCCCTATTGGGGAGAGGGTTGGGGTGAGGGGGCTTTCAAAAAAGTACAACATTTTAAAACTCTCTCATTTCCAGGCTCATGCGGGCGGCTTCCGTCTGATCTGCCATTAGTTCGATGCGGATGGCCTGTTGCTTATAGGCGGGCTGGCGCGAATGGGGGTCGAGCAGGCCAAGGGTCAGGCGGTTGGCGCAATCGTGAAAATGGAACGGTAGAAACACCATGTTTTTAGGAACGCGATGGGTCGGCTTGGCCATAACAATGGCATCAGAGCGACGCGATACAAGGCGCACATATTCGCCTTCCCTTATGCCCAGCTCATGTGCTGCGTCGGGGTTGATCTCGATAAACGGGATCGGTGCATATTTATTATTATCGGCCAGTTTGCCGGTTTTGGAGCGCCCATGCCAGTGCTCGATCAGGCGACCGGTATTGAGCCAGATGGGGAATTTTTCGTCCGGCACTTCATTATTGTCGATGAAGGGCAGGGGGATCAGTTTGGCGCGACCATCAGGGTAGCTGAACGTACCGTCTATTGTATAAATACGCTTGCCGCCCGCCGGGGGCATTTCGCCATTTTCGGCCTGCTCGCGCGTATAGGGCCACTGGATGCCGCGCCGCTCTTCGATGAGCTTATGGGTCATGCCGGTAATATCGCAAAGCCGTCCTTTAGAGAGCTCGCCCATTTCCAGAAAAATATCGGCGGGGTGCTCGGGGAAGCTGACCTTGCCCTTTTTGTTGAAGCGCTCCGCCATGCGGTTGAAGATCCACAGATCGGGCTTGGCTTCGCCGGGCGGTTTGGTCAGGGCCTTGACGATATTGACGCGGCGCTCGGTATTGGTCATGACGCCTTCTTTTTCCGCCCAGGTGCCAGCGGGTAAAAAAACATGGGCATATTGAGCGCTTTCGGTATCGCGATAGCAATCCTGCACCACGCAAAACTCAAGTTTTTCCATGGTCTTGCGGATGCGCGCCGTATTGGGGAGCGAACTCATGGGGTTGGTTGCTATAAGCCAGAGCCCCTTGATCTCACCGGTTTCGATGGCCGGATAAATATCGGTCTGAAAGAGGCCGCGCTTTTTGGGCAGGAATTCGGGATCAATGCCCCAGAATTTGGCAACGTCTTTGCGATCCTGTTCGCTCTCCAATACGCGATGATTGGGCAGACCAGAACAAGACGACCATTCGCGTGTGCCCATGGCATTGCACTGGCCGGTGATCGACAAAGAGGTGCCGCCGGGCTTGCCGATATTGCCAGTGAGCAGCGCCAGATTATTGATGCCGACAACACCGTCTGATCCATGCGTTGATTGATTAATGCCCATGGTCCAGATCTGCATGGCGGCCCCGGCCTTGGCGAACAGGCGGGCGACGGTGCGGATGGTGTCTTCGTCAATGCCGCAGATTTTGCTTGCCGTTACCGGGTCATATTTTTCAACCTCGGCCCGCAGCTCTTCAAGGCCATTGGTGTTGGCCTCAATATAGCGCTTGTCTTCCAGCCCGTCTTTCAAGATGACGTGCATCATGGCGTTCATCAACACGACATCGGTGCCGGGGGTGACGGGGAGATGAATGTCGGCATTTTGCGCCAGCATGGTGACGCGTGGATCGACAACAATCAGCGGGAAGGGGCGTTTTTCCTGCGCGTCTTTCATGCGCCAATAAATGATCGGATGCTGTTCGGGCAGGTTGGAGCCCCAGGCAATCAGGCAATCCGTGTGCTCGAAATCTTCATAGCAGCCAGGCGGGCCATCCGAGCCAAAGGAGCGCTTGTAGCCCGAAACGGCAGAGGCCATGCAAAGGGTGGTGTTGCCGTCATAATTATTGGTGCCGATCAAGCCGCGTGTCAGCTTGCCCAGCGTGTAAAATTCTTCGGTGAGCATTTGCCCGGTGGAGACAATGGCGACGCTGTCGCGGCCATGCTTTTCCTGAATTTCGCGAAACCTGTCATGTACTTTATCAAGCGCGGTGTCCCAGTTGGTGGGTTGAAATTCTTCGTGAAAATGATCGCGGATCAAGGGCTTTGTGCCGCGCCCGTTGCTGTCAAACAGCTCATGCTCGAAAATGCCCTTCAGGCAGAGCTTGCCGCGATTGACATCAGCCCCGCCCACGCCGCGTGAGCTGACAGGCTTGCCCGCTTCGTTGAGGCCGACCTCGATGGAACAGCCTGTGGAGCAATAGCCGCAAGTGGCGTATTTCCATTCAACAACGCCCTTGTCGGTAATCTTGATGGGGTTCTTTTTTGCGCGTCCAAACAGCATGTCGATTTTCCTCTTATCCCCTCTCCCCTCGGGGAGAGGGTTAGGGAGAGGGGGTCATGTATATAGCAGCCCCTCGATTATTTATTCAACCCCCTCACCCCGGCCCTCTCCCCGAGGGGAGAGGGGGAGGCACCACGGGTGCTAGCCCTCAACCATGACCACATCATCATCAAGTTCCACATAGACTATGTCGTCTTCGACCTTGACGGGCCATGTCTTGGCCTTGCCCTCGTCGGGGGCAACGGCGAGGCCGGTTTCCAGCTCCAGCACCCAATTGTGCAAGGGGCAGGTGATGCGGCAGCCATGCACGATGCCTTCGGACAAGGGTCCGCCCTTGTGGGGGCATTTATTATCAAGGGCAAACACCTTGTCGTCGCTCGTGCGAAAAACCGCGATGTCGCCATCCACATGCTTGATGATGCGCGCACCCTTTGGCTGGATATCCTTGAGCGGGCCGATTTCGACCCAGTTTTTTGTTTTGGTCATTATGATACGAGGTCCTTTATAGGCATAAATTCTTTTTTGAGTTTTCCGCTGGTGCGCGCTTTCCATGGGTCAATCTGTGCAGCTTTTTGCGAGATTATAAAGCGCTCATACAACTCCTTACGGACCTTGTCATCTTCGAGCTTTTCCTTGATGGGGGCAAGGCCGATGCGCTCGATCCATGGCGCGGTGCGCTCCAGATAATGGGCGTCTTCGCGGTAATGCTGGCAAAAAGCGCCGGCCCATTCCAGCACTTCTTCTTCTGTCTCAACCTTGGTCATAAAGTCGGTGACGCGCACCTTGATGCCGCCATTGCCGCCGACATGCAGCTCATAGCCACTGTCAACGCAGACCACGCCAAAATCCTTGATGGTGGCTTCAGCGCAATTGCGCGGGCAGCCGGATACGGCGAATTTGAATTTGTGCGGCATCCACGAGCCCCAGGAAAGTTCCTCGATCTTGACGCCAAGCCCGGTTGAGTCTTTCGTTCCAAAGCGGCACCAGTTGGCCCCGGCGCAGGTTTTACAGGTGCGCATGGCTTTGCCGTAAGCATGGCCGGAAACAAATCCGGCTTCGGAAAGGTCAGACCACACATCAGGCAGATCTTCCTTTTTCACGCCAAACAGATCAATGCGTTGGCCGCCAGTCACTTTCATTTCCGGTACGCTGTAGCGATCAGAAACATCGGCAATGGCGCGCAAATCATCGGCAGTACAAAGGCCGCCAAACATGCGCGGCACGACAGAATAAGTGCCATCCTTCTGGATGTTGCCATGGGCGCGTTCATTGATGAAGCGCGACTGGCCATCATCCTTATACTCCATAGGCCAGGCGCAGAGCAGATAATAGTTGAGAGCCGGGCGACATGAAGCGCAGCCATCGGGGTTTTTCCAGTCGAGGAATTTCATCACGTCGGGAATGGTTTTGAGTTCGTTGCTGGTAATGGCCGAGCGTACCCGGTCATGAGAATGTTCGGTGCATTTGCACAAGGCTTTTTCGCTGGGCGAGGCGGAATAATCCGAGCCCAATGTGGCCATGAGGATTTGCTCAACCAGCCCGGTGCAGGTGCCGCATGAACTTGAGGCTTTGGTGTGCGCGCGCACATCGTCCAGCGTAAACAGACCCTTGCTGGAGATGGCATAGGAGATATCGCCCTTGGAAACACCGTTGCAGCCGCAGATTTCCATATCATCCGACATGCTCATAATATCAATGCCGCCGGTGCCGCTATCGCCGACATGGCTCTGGCCAAACATCAGTGTGCGGCGGATTTCCGAGACATCTGATTCTTCGCGCATGAGCTGGAAATACCACGCCCCGTCAATGGTATCGCCATATAGCACCGCGCCTTTGATCTTGTCGTCTTGCAGGATGATTTTTTTGTAAATGCCAGCTTTTTTATCTTCCAGAACGATCTCTTCGCAGTCCTCATTGCCCTTGAAATCGCCTGCCGAAAACAGATTAATACCGGTGACTTTGAGCTTGGTTGAGGTGGTTGATCCCTTATAGGTGGCAAAGGCTTTTTGCGCCAGATGGTTGGCGCAGACTTTGGCCTGCTCGAACAAGGGGGCGACAAGACCATAAGCAATGCCGCGATGCTGGGCACATTCGCCAACCGCATGAACGGAGGGGTCAAATGTCAGCATGGTGTCATCCACGACAATGCCGCGTTCGCAATGAATACCGGCTTTTTGCGCCAGCTCGATATTGGGGCGAATACCAACGGCCATGACAACAAGATCGGCATCAAGTCGGGTGCCATCATCAAGCAGAACTGTCTCAACGCGTTTTTTGCCGATGAGCTCTTTGGTGCTGGCTTTCATCTCGAATTTCAGGCCGCGCTCGATGAGCGATTTTTTCAGCATGTCAGCGGCGGCATCATCAAGCTGCATTTCCATCAGGCTGTCGAGCAAATGGATGACGGTGACGCTCATGCCGTTTTTCATCAGGCCATTGGCCGCTTCAAGCCCGAGCAGGCCGCCGCCAATGACGACAGCGCTTTTATATTTTTTGCTGGCGGCCAGCATGGTGTCGACATCCTTGATGTCACGAAAAGCGATGACGCCCTGAAGATCGGCGCCAGGCAAAGGCAGCATGAACGGTTTGGAACCGGTGGCAATCAGCAGGCGGTCATAGGGCTCTTCAGAGCCATCATTGGTGATGACAACCTTGCGATTGCGACGGATTTCAACGACCCGTTTGCCCTCGCCATGGCGCAGCGTGATGTCATTGTCGCTATACCAGCTCTCATCATTGAGCATGATTTCATCGACGGTCTTTTCTCCGGCCAGCACAGGGGAGAGCAGAATGCGGTTATAATTGCCATAGGGCTCATCGCCAAAAACAGTGATATCATAGAGGTCCGGGGCGCGATCAAGCAGTTCTTCGATGGTGCGCATACCCGCCATGCCATTGCCGATGATGACCAGTTTCTGTTTTTTCATATGTCTTCATTGAAGAACCTGTTCGGCCTTCAATCTCCTGTTTATGTCGTCTGGTGACACTTGCTTTAACAATAATTGTTAATAAGATAGCAATGATCGTGCCAAGCGCAAGGTTGTTGTCATAAGTTACTGTAATTACTGTATAAATAAAATAAAATCACTCTTTTTAACGATTGTCAGCCCTCTGGATCCTCTAAAACATCAGCAAAGTCGCATATTAAATGGTTAAAAATTAATCACATTGATATTGCTGTTTAAAAAATAGGCATATGTCTCGGGGCTGTGAGATGTTTTCCATCAGGTTTTTTGTAGAAAGGGGCTCCGAATATCAATATTTAGGGGAATTGACAATGTGACAGTCTGTCTGTAGCCGACTGGCACAAGGCTTGCTTTAACTTAATTTATTAACCCTTATTTGGGAAGGTCTATTTAACCTTTTGGAGCCTGTCATGTCATCGCCAAATCCCATGAAACTCAATCTGTTTGCGCTGAGCGAGCCTAAAATTCGCATTCTGCATTTCACGTGGGGCGCATTTTTCGTCAGCTTTCTGGTCTGGTTTAATATGGCGCCCTTGCTCGGGTCCATCAGAGAGGCGCTCGGGCTGACATCGCAGGAAGTCAAAACCCTGCTGATCCTCAATCTGGCCCTGACCATTCCGGCCCGTGTCATCATCGGTATGCTGGTCGACAAGTTCGGTCCCAAAATCACCTTTTCGTCTTTGCTGGTGATTTCCAGCTTTTTGTGTTTCGCCTTTGCTCTGGCTCAGGATTTTCAAACCTTGGCTCTGACGCGGTTTCTGCTGGGTTTCGTAGGGGCCGGGTTCGTGATTGGCATTCGCATGATCTCGGAATGGTTTCCGGCGCGCCAGACCGGGCTGGCGCAGGGGATTTATGGGGGCTGGGGCAATTTTGGTTCTGCCGGTGCGGCCATCAGTCTGCCGCTGATTGCTCTGTGGATCGGTGGAGAGGATGGCTGGCGTTATGCTGTTGGCCTGACCGGGGTGATTGCGTTGATTTACGGCATTGTGTTTTATTTTTCCGTCAGTGATACGCCCAAGGGCTCGACCTATTTCAAACCTAAAAAAGTCGGTGCACTGGAAATATCCAGCCCTGGTGATTTTGTGCTTTATTGTCTGATGCAGGCCCCTATTTTTCTGGCACTCGGCGTGCTGGTCTGGAAGCTGTCCCCTATAAATATGAACCTTTTGGGGGCGGGTGCGACCTATGGTCTATATGCGTTCCTACTGGCTCTTTATGGCTTTCAGGTCTATCAGATCTTCAAGATCAATGGCCATGTGCTGAAAACGCCCGTCTCTGAGATGGAGCGCTACAGTTTCAAGCAGGTGGCGGTGCTGGAGCTGGCCTATATGGTGACATTTGGTTCCGAGCTGGCTGTGGTTTCCATGTTGCCCCTGTTTTATACGGATGTCTTCAAGCTTGATTTGATCACCGCCGGATTGCTGGCTTCTGCTTTTGCTTTCACCAATCTGGTCGCCCGTCCAGGTGGTGGTCTGCTCAGCGACAAGTTTGGCCGCAAGAAAACCCTATGGGTGCTGTTGGCCGGGATGGTCATAGCCTATATTGTCCTCTCGCAGGTCACCGCCGCCTTCTGGCTGCCGCTTGTTGTCGCCATCACCATGGCGTGCTCCTTTCTGGGGCAGGCGGGATCGGGGGCCGTGTTTGCCATGGTGCCACTGATCAAGCGCCGCATGACCGGGCAGATTGGCGGTCTGGTCGGGGCCTATGGCAATGTCGGCGGCGTGCTTTTTCTGACCGTGTTGTCTTTCGTAGCTCCTAAGATATTCTTCCTGACCATCGCGGCTGCCATCCTTGCGACACTGCTTTTCGTGCTGTTTTTTCTGGATGAGCCAAGCGGCCAGATGACAGAGGTGCTGCCCGATGGCACTGTCGAGATGATCGATGTGAATTAAAGAAATGCGCTCGCCGCGCGGCAGCTTGTGCAGCTGGCAGTTAAGGGAATAATCCCTTAACAATCCCAATTTTGGGGTTTGGGGACTAGTCCCCAAGACTGTCTGTCAAGACGCCAAACCTCGTAGAAAAGAGGTGGCCGGCGAGGACATTGCCCGCCAGAGCAATATTGTGAGGGGAATGAATGAAAACCGGCCCTAAAATCACCATCGGCCTGCACTCGGAGAGTGGTCGCAAAGCGTGCAATGATGACAGTTACGGCATATTAATTCCTGACATGCCTTTGCTGGAAAGCAAAGGCATCGCCATGGCCATTGCTGATGGTATGAGCGCTTCGGATGCAGGCAAAGAGGCCTCTGAAACCTGCGTCAAAAGTTTTTTGAGCGATTATTACGGCACTCATGAAAGCTGGACGGTGAAGACCTCGGTAGCGCGGGTGCTGACGGCTATAAACCGCTGGCTCTACTCGCAGGGTCAGACGAAATACATGTCGGACTATGGCATGGTGACGACCTTTTCCGGCCTGGTCCTGAAGGGGGCGATGGCGCATATTTTTCATGCCGGAGACAGTCGCATCTATTTGTTGCGCAAGGGCGAGTTCAAGCAGTTGACGCGCGATCACCGCGCCTTGATTTCAAGCGAAACCGAGGTGCTGACGCGGGCCGTTGGCATTGACACAAAGCTGCAGGTTGACTATTCGACCAAGCCGTTGCTGGCGGGCGACCTTCTATTGTTTTCAACGGACGGCATTCATGATTTTCTAAGCGATGAGGCTCTGGTCGATCTCATTACCCGTCATGGTGATAATCTCGATGAGACGGCCAAAAAAATGGTTGCGGCGGCCCTTGCGGCGGATAGCGATGATAATCTGTCCTGCCAGCTGGTGCGCATTGATGATCCGGGGGTGGCCTCCAAAGAAACCTATATGCAGTCGCTCATGCAAAAGCCTTTCCCGCCCGAGCTGGAGCCCGGCATGATCATGGATGGCTATCGCATTGAGCGTGATCTTTATCTATCCTCTCGTTCGCAGGTCTATTTGGCGGTGGATGAAAAAAGCGGCGAGCGCGTCGTGCTCAAAACGCCGTCGGTCAATTATGAGGATGACCCCGCCTATATCGAGCTGTTCACTCGCGAAGAATGGATCGGCTTGCAGCTTGATAGTCCGCATGTCCTGAAGGTGCGCAAATCAAAGCGCGAGCGCAAATTTCTCTATACGGTGCTGGATTATGTCGAGGGTCAGACGCTGGGCCAATGGATGCAGGACCACCCCAACCCAAATATTGTCGAGGTGCGCGAGTTGATTGCGCAGATTGCGCAAGGGCTGCGGGCGTTTCATCGCAGGGAAATGATCCATCAGGATATCAAGCCCGACAATATCATTATCGACAAGCATGGCACGGTGAAGATTATCGACTTTGGCTCGACCCTTGTGGCGGGCGTTGAGGAGGTGCGCGGCGAAGGCGATTTGCCGGATCTGCTGGGGACAAGAGACTATAGCGCTCCAGAATATCAGCTGGGAAAAAAACCGAGCAATCGCTCCGATATCTATTCGCTTGGCGTCATTGCTTATGAAATGCTGACGGGCAAACTGCCTTATGGCAAGGGGTTTGCCTCGGCTCGTGATGTGGAGCGGTTGCAATTAACCCCGGCCCATGAGCACAATAAAGAGCTGCCGCGCTTTGTTTCATGGGCGCTGGCCAAGGCTTTGCACAAGCGGCCGACAAAGCGCACACCGCTCTTGTCGCAATTTCTCACCGATCTTGAAAAGCCCAACCCGGCCAGTCTTTCGGTGGGGGCTGAGCCGCTCATAAAACGTAATCCGGTGGCGTTCTGGCGCGGTCTGGCGCTGGCTTTTCTGGTGCTGAACCTGCTGCAATTCGCTTTTGGAATGGTCTAAAACTGGCTGTGATGCTGATTGTGGATATGGGGGGGCTGGCCTGCGCCTCCTCATATGGCCGGTGGACTGCTGTCTGATTAATAGTTTGGCACTGTGCGAAAACCGGCTGTTTTATTTCATTTTTATTCATAATTATTGTGAGGAAAATCCGGGATTATCAGCTCTTGTTTGCCATGCCTCACAAAAAAGTGCGACAATCTGACACATAAAATTTGCCAACAGGGGTTGTTTTGGGCTAGTTTGGTAATGGGCACTCACAGATGCCCCATTATTTAACTGCAAGAGGAGATGTTTTATGTTCAAAAAATGTAAAGATAGAAGCAAGTGTATCGTCATAGGGGTGACTACACTGGCCGTAACACTTCTAGGAGCATATGGATTGTCGAAGCTTGACGATAGTAACACAAGAGTAACCATGGTTGATGGTGTCTATTATGACAACAATCCCTGGACCAAGCGTAACTAGAGCAGATCAAACTGCGGGGTCAATTTTAGCTCATAACCTCTTTCGTAAATATCAAAACCGCTTTTAATGCGGGGGTGATATTGGGGAGATTATGAGCTAAATTTTTGCCAACTGGTATTCTTTATGAGCCTTGCAATCGGCTGCGATGCGCTGCTCGGACAACGGTTTTCATGAAGCTGGAAATGTGTTTTCCATATAATGGGCTTCCTGGGCAATGTGCTTCCCAGACAATTTACCGGTAAGGTCTGTTGGCTTTATTCCGCCAGCTTCATGATGGAGGCGATGATTGACGGGTCGTCCCATTTTCGCCCGCCAATGGCCCCTAGGGCGATGCGTCCCTGTGGGTCAATGATCAGGGTCGAGGGCAGGCCAACCACACGCCATTGGCGTGAGATCTTTGAGCTTTTATCCATTAGCACGGGGAAATCTATCTCAAAATCGGTGAGGAACGACCACACCTTGTCCTCATTGCCGCCGACGTGCACGGCCAGCATCACCACATTTTTTTTCTTCAAAATAGTCCAGGCCCGTTGCATGGAAGGTATTTCTTCACGGCACGGTGGACACCAGGTCGCCCAGAAATTGACAATGACGATGTGGCCTTTGAAATCGGATAGTTTCAGCTTGTTGCCATCCAGATCTGGCAGCTCGAAATCCTGCGCCATGGGTTTGCCCGGGACGGAATGCAAAAGTTCGCGGGCCTTGCCGGGCTGAGCGGCTGCAAATGTGAAAACGGATAGGGTTAGCAAAGTGAAGAGCAGGGGGCGCAGGTCTGCCATTTTGAAGGTTTTGGGTTGTTCAATTGCAAATCGCATTATTTTCCACACTCCAGATTTTTAAAAACATGTTTTTTAGGGACGCCCGCGATCTGCCAATATACTTCCAGATTAAACCGGCTTTGTGGCGCGAGTGCAAAACTGATCATGCCCCAGTTGTAATCACTGGCCTGATAGGTTTGCTTCGTTGGAAACAACGCCCAGTAAAAGGCTGTTTTGGCTTGTTCAGGCGCTTTTTTCTGTTCCCAGATCACGTCCCAGTCCTCACGAGTGCGCGGGGCGCTGGTCTTGTTTGGGGTGATGACGCGCCATTTCTCCAGCTCAATGCTGATGGCAGGATCAGTTACTTTATCGCCGCTATTGCCAATGGCCGAACGAAAAATGCAGCCCTCTTTGGCGATGAGTTCAGCATCATGTTTGGAAAACCCACGCCCCAGAAAAAAGGCGCGCACCAGATCAAGGGGCATGGTCTGCAGCTCAAGTTTAAGGCCATCGCCCGACCATTTAAGCGGGGCGGTTTTCAGATTGACCGATTGCGCTTGAGAAGGGCGCGGCGCTAGCAGGGTGTAGCCAATCGCAAGTAGGGCCAGAGAGAGAAGAAGGGCCAAGAGGACAAGAAGGCTGGTGAAGAGAGGGCGTGCTGTGCTGTTCATGAGATTGCTCTAGCTGGTGTTGTTGATTGGGCAAAGACTAGCACGTAATTTCATGTCTGTAAAAGCGGCTTGTCGCCGCTCGCCCTCGCCGGGCAATTCTTCTCTCTGCGAGGCTGGCAGCTTGTTCAGCTGGAACCAAAGGCAAGCCTTTGGAAACCAATTTTGGTATTGGGGTTAGTCACATAGGCGCTAACTTAAGAACTCTGGCTCCCAAGCTCTGCTTGGGAATCCGTGGTCGGGGATGCTCCGCGTCCCTTGATGAGTTCTCTATTAGCCTGAAACGTGACGCAGGGCATCTTGGCCGTGCATTCCCACGCAGAGTGTGGGGAGGGGGTGCCTTTGACAAAAAAAGGGTGAAGCGGTTTTGCACTGCCCCACCCTTCTTTATTTTTCAAATGTCCAGAAAGCTAGATTTCGAAGATCTCCAGTTTCTTGTCAACGATCTGGTTTTTCAACGTCACATAGTCGGGCATACCGTTTTTATAAGGCGGGTAGTCTTCGCCCTGAATGAGCGGCAACAAATATTCGCGGCCCGCATCCGAAATGCCGAAACCATCTTTTGAGATATATTCGCGTGGCATCATTTTTTCCACATTGGCAATGTCTTTGAGATCGCCGGAGCCGACTTCCCATTTGTAAGGATCATTGCTGGTGCGGATGATGGCGGGCATGATGGAGTTCTTGCCTTCAAGCGCCATTTCAACGCCAGCTTTGCCCATGGCATAGGCCTGTTCCACATCGGTTTTGGACGCAATATGGCGCGCGGCGCGCTGCATATAGTCAGCGACAGCCCAATGGAATTTATAGCCTAAAGCGTCTTTGACGAGATTGGCGACAACGGGGGCGGCTCCACCAAGTTGTGCGTGGCCAAAGCTGTCTTTGGTGCCTTGTTCGGCAAGAAAACGACCATCTGGCCATTTGGCACCCTCAGAGACAACGACTGAGCAATAGTCGTATTTATCGACTTTTTCCTTGACCTTGGCCAAGAATTTTTTCTCGTCCAGATCTATTTCGGGGAATAGGATGACCACTGGAATATCATTGCTCTCGTCGGCGGCAAGTCCACCAGCAGCGGCGATCCAGCCCGCATGGCGGCCCATCACTTCAATGACAAAAAGCTTGGTGGATGTCTTGGCCATGGAGCGCACATCATAGGAGGCTTCACGGGTTGAAATGGCGATATATTTGGCGACCGAACCAAAACCGGGGCAATTGTCGGTAACCGGTAGATCATTATCAACGGTTTTGGGTACATGAATGGCCTGCACCGGATAGCCCATTTTTTCAGAGAGCTGAGACACCTTGTAGCAGGTGTCGGCACTGTCGCCGCCGCCATTATAGAAGAAATAGCCGATGTCATGCGCCTTGAAAACTTCGATCAGGCGTTCATATTCGCGCTTGTTGTCTTCCAGCGATTTTAGCTTGAAGCGGCACGAGCCAAAGGCACCTGAAGGCGTGTGGCGCAGGGCGGCAATATCGGCGTCGCTTTCCAGAGAGGTGTCAATCAGTTCTTCGGTCAGGGCACCAATAATGCCATTGCGGCCCGCATAGACCGTGCCGATTTTATCTTTGTGCTGGCGTGCTGTTTCGATAACGCCGCAGGCAGAGGCATTGATGACAGCTGTAACGCCGCCGGACTGGGCGTAGAAAGCATTTTTAGGCATGGATTCTCCCGACTTGTTTTGGAGTTTATATCAGATCGTAAATTGGTTGGGCGCACTGGTAGCACTTTTGATCGCAATGTGCAAAGCCCTGTTCGCTCAATCGGAGTGGGGTGTGTGAAAGTTGGCAGGGGGAGATTGCTCTTATCCTCTATTATGTTATAACGCGCAGTAATCTGCTTGCTTGGTTGTGGGGGAAAACCTTGCGAGCGCGCTGAAAAATGCGGTGAATTGAAATATTCAAACTCATGCATCTTGCGTATGGGGCCGTAGTGCTCTATGAGCAGGTGATGTATGCATAAGAGGGGTAAAAACACGAATGTCGAAAAAACATCCTGTCATAGCCGTAACCGGCTCTTCTGGCGCTGGTACTTCAACAGTCAAAACGGCTTTTGAACATATACTTCGTCGGGAAAATGTGAAAGCAGAAATCGTCGAGGGCGACAGCTATCACCGTTATGACCGTATGGCCATGAAAACCAAGATGGCGGAAGAAGAGCAGGCCGGTAATCTGGATTTTAGCCATTTCGGGGCCAATGCCAACCTTTTCGACAAGATTGCCGAGCTATTCGAAACATATGGGCGCACAGGTGGCGGGCAAAAACGCTATTATGTTCATAATGACGAAGAGGCCGTGGCTCTTAACAAGCGTCTTGGCTGTGATGTCGGCTCCGGCGATTTCACCCCTTGGGAAGATCTGGCAGCTGGCACGGATATGCTGTTCTATGAAGGCTTGCACGGTCTTGTAAAAGATGCGGCGCCTCACGTTGATCTGGGTATCGGTGTTGTGCCAATCGTCAATCTTGAATGGATCCAGAAGATTTTTCGCGATAATGATGCCCGTGGCTATGCCGAGGACGTGATTGTCGATACGATTTTGCGCCGTATGCATGATTATGTTCATGACATCACGCCGCAATTCGGGCGTACTGACATTAACTTCCAGCGCGTGCCAACCGTTGATACATCCAACCCGTTCATCGCCAGAGATATTCCAACTCCAGACGAGAGTATGGTTGTTATTCGTTTTGCCAAACCATCCAAGTTTAATGTGGATTTCCCTCATTTGCTTTCCATGCTGGAAGGCAGTTTTATGTCGCGGCGTAATACGATTGTTGTGCCTGGTGGCAAGATGGGGCTGGCCATGGAAGTCATTTTGACTCCTATTATCCACGATTTATACGAAGCCTCCAAGACAGCCTAGAGGCACGCATACCTTCAGAGTGTGAGTGCTTCTGTTCTTTGTTAAGGGCTCATACGCCAGTTTTGAAAACCGCTAATCGGCAGGGGGCACAATAGTGACCCTGGGCTGGGGAGTGAATTTTTTTTATCATCAGCGGCGACCGTTCGAGACAGCCTCTTGAACCGATGTTGAGAAATTGAGGAGAAGATCTATGAGCGAGACCACTTACGAAGCCTCCCCTAAGGATATGGCCAACGCCATTCGCGCTTTATCAATGGATGCCGTGCAAAAAGCCAATTCGGGCCATCCCGGTCTGCCCATGGGAATGGCTGATGTGGCCACCGTTTTGTTTACCAAAATCATGAAGTTTGATGCTGCCAATCCAGACTGGTTTGACCGCGACCGTTTCATTTTGTCGGCTGGTCATGGCTCCATGCTGCTTTATTCCGCTCTTTATCTCTCTGGTTATCCCGGCGTCGAGATGGACGATATCAAAGCCTTCCGTCAGGTCGGATCAATCACGGCGGGTCATCCTGAATATGGTCACATCAATGGGGCCGAAATGACTACTGGCCCGTTGGGACAGGGGTTGACGACTGCTGTTGGTTTCGCCATTGCTGAAAAAATGGTGGCGGCGCGCCACGGCGATGAGATCTGCGATCATTTCACCTATGTCATTAATGGCGATGGCTGTTTGATGGAAGGCATCTCGCACGAAGCCATCGATATGGCTGGCCACATGAAACTCAGCAAGCTGATTGTTTTGTGGGATGATAACAATATCACCATTGATGGTGAAGTGGGCGTCGCCAGTTCCACCGACCAGATCAAACGTTTTGAAGCCGCTGGTTGGCACACGGCGCGGGTTGATGGTCATGATGCTGCAGCTGTTGAAGCCGCTCTCAAGCAGGCGCAAAAATCTGACAAGCCCAGCATGATTGCTTGTAAAACCGAAATCGGTCATGGGTCTCCAAACCGCGCCAATACAGCAAGAGCGCATGGCGAACCACTTGGCGAAGAAGAAATCGCCTTGACCCGCGAAGCGCTTGGCTGGCCACATGCGCCTTTCGTTATTCCTGATGATGTGCTGAACAGCTGGCGTAGTGCTGGCAAGCGCGGCGCTGAGGCCCGCACAAATTGGGAACAGCGCGCCGCCAAATTGTCCGGCACTGAGATGGGCGCGCTTGGCGATCCCATCAATGATGATGTGATGGGTCAGGTGAAAACTGCTGTTCTGGATGTAAAAAAATCAATTTCTGCAGAAGCCCCAACCATGGCGACACGCCAGTCCAATGCCAAGGTGCTTGAAGCGCTTGTGCCGATCGTCCCCGGCATCGTTGGCGGATCAGCTGACCTGACGGGCTCTAATGGCTGTAAAACATCGCAATATGTAGCTGTTACACCGGACGACTTTGCTGGCAATTATATGCATTATGGTGTGCGTGAATTCGGCATGGCCGCTTTCATGAACGGCATGTCTTTGCATGGCGGCATTGTGCCTTACTCCGGCACTTTCCTGGTGTTCGCTGATTATTCTCGTCCAGCCATTCGTCTTGGCGCTTTGATGGGCGTGCGCGTCATTCACGTCATGACCCATGACAGCATCGGCGTAGGTGAAGATGGACCGACCCATCAGCCGGTCGAAACGATTGCCTCTTTGCGTGCCATTCCAAACCTCAACGTATTCCGTCCCGCCGATACGGTTGAAACGGCTGAGTGCTGGGAAATTGCGCTTTCAACAGACAAGACCCCTTCTGTCATGTCCATGACCCGTCAGGGTCTGTCGACAGTGCGCACGGATCACAGCGATGAAAACCTTTGCGCCAAGGGCGCTTATATCTTGAGAGATACAGATGGCGCGCGCGATGTAACGCTGATGGGCACAGGCTCAGAGGTCGAGATTGCTGTTGCGGCAGCCAAAAAGCTCAAATCTGAAGGCGTCAATGCCGTGGTTGTTTCTGTGCCTTGCATGGAGCTGTTCGCCGCGCAGGATGCCGACTATCGTACCAAGGTTCTGGGAAGCGCGCCGCGGATTGCTGTTGAAGCTGGTATCCGTCAGGGCTGGTGTGCCTGGCTTGGTGATGATGGTGGATTTGTTGGCATGAAAGGCTTTGGAGCTTCTGGCCCTGGTGCCGAGCTTTATGAACATTTTGGCATCACGGCTGACAATGTCGCCGCCAAAGCCAAAGCCGCCATCAAGCGCCGTTCAGCCTAGGCTAGCCCGCGAAAACAACTCTTCAGGCCCTTGCTTTTGGGCGGGCCTGAAGCAATGGACAAACGTTAGCAAAGAGCGAGAAATCAAGATGAGTGAAAGTGGAATGAAAAGCATTGCCAGCGTTGATGTCGCTGGAAAGCGTGTTCTGGTTCGAGCCGACCTCAATGTCCCGATGCGTGACGGTGAGATCAGCGACGCCACCCGGATCGAGCGGTTTTTGCCAACCGTAAAAGATCTGCTGGAGCGCGGTGCAAGAGTTGTGATCATGTCGCATTTTCAGCGTCCCAAAGGCAAGGTCGTGCCCAGCATGTCGCTACTGCCGGTTGCCACCAAGCTGGCCCATATGCTGAAAGATCGTCAGATCCTCAACGCCAAAGTTCGCTTTGCTGAAAACTGCATTGGTCCAGCCGCTCACAAAGCTGTTGATAAGCTGGAAAATGGCCAGGTCGCTTTGCTGGAAAACCTGCGGTTTCATGAAGGCGAAGAAGCCAATGATGAGAGCTTTGCCAAGGAACTGGCCCAGCTTGGCGATTTCTATGTCAATGATGCATTCTCTTGTTCGCATCGCGCCCATGCGTCAACCCATGCCATTGCCTGGGCTTTGCCGGCCTATGTCGGACCCAGCATGAAAGCCGAGCTCGACGCTTTGTCAGCTGCTCTTGATGATCCCCAGCGTCCCACAGCTGCGATTGTTGGTGGCGCGAAAGTATCGACCAAAATACCGGTTCTGACCAATCTGGCCAAGAAGATGGATATGCTGGTCATTGGTGGTGGCATGGCCAATACCTTCTTACATGCGCAAGGTGTGCAGATTGGCAAGTCTTTGTGCGAACCTGATTTCGCTGATGAGGTTCATAAGATCAATGCCGCAGCTGCTGAAAGTGGCTGCAAAATTCTGTTGCCCATTGATGTGGTCGTGGCAGATGAGTTCAAAGAGGGTGCGCACAATGTCACCTGTGAACTTGATGCCGTGGCCGAGGAGGGCATGATCCTTGATGCCGGGCCCAAAACAATTGATATGTACAAAGAGCACCTTGCGACCTGTAAAACGATTTTGTGGAATGGTCCATTGGGAGCCTTTGAGATCAAGCCTTTTGATGTCGGGACATTTGAACTGGCGCGTGAAGCGGCCAGGCTGTCACGTGAAAATGGTCTGATTTCTGTTGCTGGTGGTGGTGATACGGTTGCCGCCCTCAATACTGCAGGCGTTTCTGAAGACTTTACCTATATTTCCACAGCCGGTGGCGCTTTCCTCGAATGGCTTGAAGGCCGCGAACTGCCGGGTGTTGTTGCACTGGAAATTGGTAATTAGAATAATCAGGGTTTCATTGTGCAACTGATTTACGCACTGGACCTTGTATGAGAGTTGTTTTACTGTTCCTCTAACAAGAGGCAGAAACATTTCTGACAGCGGGAGCAGGCGGAGCATGAGGCTCCTGCCGTTTCCTTATACTGAATTTGACTGGGAGGTTACTAAAACATGGCTCGTATTTCTCTACGACAATTACTCGATCATGCCGCAGAATATGGCTATGGAATGCCAGCATTCAACATCAATAATATGGAGCAGATTTTTGCCATTATGGACGCAGCCAAGGCTGTTGACAGTCCGGTGATCTTGCAGGCCTCACGTGGTGCGCGTGCTTATGCCAATGATATCATGCTCGAAGCCATGGTTTCAGCTGCTGAAAAAATCTACCCCGAAATTCCGATCTGTCTGCATCAGGATCACGGCAATGACGAGCGTACCTGCCTCTCTGCCATGCAAGCCAGTTTTGCTTCCGTGATGATGGATGGCTCGCTCGAAGCCGATGCCAAAACGCCAGCTTCCTACGAATATAATGTCAACGTCACCAAGGCTGTTGCTGACATGGCGCATAAAATTGGTGTGTCCGTTGAAGGGGAGCTGGGTTGTCTTGGTTCACTCGAAACCGGCATGGGCGAAGCTGAAGACGGTCATGGGTTTGAAGGCAAGCTGGAAATGTCCCAGCTTTTGACTGACCCTGATGAAGCTGTTGATTTTGTTACCAAAACCCAGTGTGATGCTCTGGCTATTGCCATGGGTACTTCGCATGGCGCTTACAAATTCACCAAGAAGCCAACTGGCGATGTGTTGGACATGAAAGTTGTCGAAAACATTCATGCCAAGATGCCAAATGTCCATCTTGTGATGCATGGGTCTTCTTCAGTGCCTGAAGAGCTGCTGGAGATTATCAATAAGCATGGTGGAGCCATGCCTGAGACTTATGGTGTGCCGGTTGAAGAAATTCTCAAAGGCATCAAGCACGGTGTGCGTAAGGTAAATATTGATACTGATCTTCGTCTCGCTGCAACGGGTCAGGTTCGCAAATACCTGCAAGACAATAAAGACGGCTTTGATCCGCGCGGCTTCCTGAAGCCAGCGACTGCCGCCATGAAAGATCTTTGTCAGGAACGCTTCGAGCAGTTCATGTCTGCTGGCCAGGCCTCCAAGATCAAGGTTATTCCTTTGTCTGAAATGGCCAATCGTTATGCTTCTGGCGAACTGGACCAGAAGATTGCAGCAGCTCGCGCCGCTGAATAGTCCACTCTCAAGAGCTGGATTTGTATAAAAAAAACAAACCGGAGCCTTGCGACAACCAATCGCTATAAGGTTCCGGTTTTTTTGTTGCAACAAAGGGTTTGGTGAGGGATAACACCCTACAAGAACAATGAACCTATTCTGTTGAGACGTATTGGAAGGATAAAAACCGATGAGTAATGAAATTCTGATCTCGCCATCCATCCTGTCAGCCGATTTTGCCAAGCTCGGCGAAGAGGTGCGGGCCATCGATGAGCAGGGCTGTGACTGGATACATGTCGACGTTATGGATGGCAATTATGTGCCCAATATTACCATCGGACCTGATGTGGTGGCTGCGCTGCGCCCCCACACAAAAAAAATCATGGATGTGCATCTGATGATCGAGAATGCCGATCAATATATTCCGGCATTCGCAGAAGCTGGTTCTGATCACATTATCGTCCATGAAGAAGCCTGCACCCATCTGGATCGCTCTTTGCAACTTATTCGTGATCTGGGTAAAAAAGCCGGTGTTTCGCTTAATCCGCACACATCTGAAGAAGTTATCAAATATGTCATGGACCGCATTGATCTGGTACTTGTCATGTCGGTGAACCCCGGTTTTGGGGGCCAGTCCTTCATTGAAAGCCAGCTTGACAAAATCAAGCGCATCCGCGAAATGATTGGTGATCGTCCGATTGATATTGAAGTCGACGGCGGCGTATCCCCGTTGACTGCAGGTGCTGTTGCGGCAGCGGGTGCCAATGTGCTGGTTGCAGGTTCCGCTACCTTCAAGGGGGGTCCCTCGCAGTATAAAATCAATATGGATGCCATTCGCGCGGCAGCTGCCGAAGGTATCGCGAAATCAGCCTAACGGCCATACTGGCCTTGAAGATGAACCATGTGGGGAGAGACTGATGGACAAGATTGCCAAACAGATTGCCAAGGGAGACTATAGCTGGCTTGAAGCCGTGGTCTTTGATCTTGATGGCACTCTTCTTGACAGTGCTCCTGATCTGACGGCCGCCCTCAATCTGGTTCTGGAAATGCAGGGCCTTTCGCCGTTAGATGTGGATAAGGTACGTTACATGATTGGGGCAGGGGTGCCAAAGCTCATCGAGCGCGGATTTCGTGAGCATGGTGTCAGCCTTGATGCTGAAAATATAGATGCCGATCTGCTGGATGCGTTTCTGTCCTATTATGATGCACATGCAGCAGACCTTTCCAAGGTCTATCCAGGCACGTATGGTTTGATTGAAATGTTGTGTAATCGTTCTGTGCGCATTGGTCTTTGCACCAATAAACCAACAGAGGCGACCAGAGCCATTCTTTCCAGCTTTGGTATCGAAGACTGTTTTGACAGTGTCATTGGCGGCACATCCGGCTTCCCGAAAAAACCCGACCCGGCCGGTCTGAAGGCTTGCCTGAAAGAACTTGGTGTTGAGGCCTCGCAAACCCTTTATATTGGAGACAGTGCCACCGATGTGAAAACAGCACGCAATGGTGGATTGCCAGTTGTGGTCATGAGCTATGGCTATGAAAAAATACCGGCCGGGGAGCTTGGGGCCGATCTGGTTTTTGACCATTTCATGGAGTTGCAGACCGTGCTGGAAAAAAACGTCAAACTGCGCCCTCACAAAGAGGCATAGGGTTGGCCATAACGGCTGACTTGAGCTCGCGTATAAAGTTTCAAAACAGGGCTCATACAACCCTAAATTTAGCAATTTCTTAACCAGCAGATGCGAAACTTCTTCAACAATCCATAATTTTGTTTGAAGGAACATCACTCATGTCATCTGCGCAGGTTTGTTTGCATGATCTTGAAGCTTTGTCCACAGAGCGCGATGCGGGCAAACGGCGTGAGCTTTTGCGCAAGGTAACGGATCTTTTCTTTGTCACAGAAGAGCAGCAAACGGATGATGAGCGTGATGTTTTTGGTGGTGTTCTTGAGCGGGTCGCTTACGAACTTGAACTTGAAGCGCGTGCCGAACTTTCACAGCGTTTGTCTTCCTCGCGCTTTGCTCCCCATAATATTGTTCGTCGTCTGGCTGAAGATGATATTGAAGTCGCCAAGCCGGTTCTTGAGCGATCAACGGTATTGAGCGATGAAGACCTTGTGGAAATAGCCTATTCCAAGGGACAGCAACATCTGATGGCGATGACCCATAGGGAACATCTTTCCATGGCGGTCACCGATGTGATTGTCCAGCGCGGTAATGATGCCGTGCTGACCAGTGTCGCGGCTAATAAGGGCGCACGCTTTTCTGGAAAAAGTTTTGACACGCTGGCTATGAAGGCGACCCATATTGCTGCATTGCGCGAAGAGCTGATCAATCGTGATGATGTGCCAAATGAAGTTGTTGAGGCCATTAAGCGCAGCGTTGCCGAAAAGCTCAAAAAAGAATTTTCGTCACAACATGCGGATATCAGCTCGGAAGAAATCGATCATGTGGTTGAGCTGCAGGCTGAGAATGTTGATTTTTCATCCCTCAAAGAAGATAACCGCTTTGGCCCCTTGAAGGTTGACGTTGTTGATCTTCATCACAAGGGATTGCTGACGCAAGATAAAATAAAGATGTATGCTGAAAAAGGGATGCAGGCCGAATTGGTCCACTCTTTGGCTGTGAAGTCTGAAATGACGCCGGATATGGCCTATCACACTCTTTATGAAGCAGAGGTTCCAGCCCTGGCTGTTCTGTGTCGCGCCTTTCATTTCAAGCGTGATACTTTCGGCGCTTTGTTGCAGGACCGCGTTCACAGAGCCGGATTGTCGGCTGATCTCGTCATGAATGCCATGAAGCGTTATGATAGCCTGGATGATGAAACTGCTATGCGGATTTTCAGGTTTTTGAAGGTACGCCTGTCTGTTGCCTAAGGTGTAACTAATAGCAAAGGGCAAACTGCTCTAGCCGGTTGAGAATGTTTTGGCGGCTTGCAGGTCTATACCTGAATTTGACTTGCAACGCTTGATGGCCAGTGATGTTTTGACACTGTCCACATTGGGAATAGCGGTCAGACCATTAATGATGAAATCCTGAAAACTGGCCAGATCAGTGGTTGTGCATTTCAGGATAAAATCAATTTCCCCTGACAGCATATAACATTCTGTGACTTGAGGCATCTGGGAAATCTGATTGCTAAAGGCCTGCAAATCACTTTCCGCCTGGCTGGTGAGGCCGACCATGGCAAAAGCGGTGACACCAAGCCCCAGCAGCTTTTGATCAAGCGTGGCGTGAAAGCCGTCAATATAGCCTTTTTTTTCCAGGGTTCTGACCCGTCGCAGGCAAGGCGGGGCCGATATGCCAATGCGTTTGGCAAGCTCCACATTGGTGATGCGACCGTCTTTTTGGAGCTCGCCAAGGATCTGCCAGTCTATATCATCGAGTTGAAATTTATGTTTCACTTGCACCGAACTCTTTTGCCATCCCGCTCAAATACCGGTAATATATGTACTTGATATGTGCATTTTGCGCAATCTTATTATCAGTTAGCAGGATAATAGTTGGAGGTCCGTGTAAATATTGGTCTTGTAGATCAATATTTACACGGACCTCTTGGGGTATGCCAGAGCGCACAAGGATGAAAATGCAAAAGGCGCCAGATACAAATCAACAAGCTGCAAAGCTCTTTTCGCACGTCTGGCTGATCACAGATGGCAAGGCCGGTGATCTGGTGCAGTGCAAGGGGGTGGCCCAGGCGCTTGGATTAGGGGCGATTGGATTGGCAGCAAGGGTCATCACCATTGCCCCAAGAAAACCCTTTGTGTGGATGATGCCCTATGGCCCGTTGCCGCCAGAAGAGAAAACCGGGCACACAAGCAGCCCCTTACAGCCTCCATTTCCAGATCTGGTGATTGCGTCTGGCTGGCGGGCTCTGGCTTATGTGCGCGAGCTCAAGCATAGGCTGGGCGATAAAGTTTTTACGGTTTTCCTCAAATCACCGCGCTGCAAGGCCTCATATGTGGATCTTATATGGGTGCCGGCGCACGATCGGTTGCGCGGGCGAAATGTGATCTCGTCCCTTGCCAGTCCGCACCGTTTTTCGAGCGAAATGTTGCAAAGAGAATATGCGCAAAAGCCAGAATTTATGAACAGGCTTCGCGCACCACTGGTGGGTGTTTTGTTAGGGGGAGACAGTAAGGACTATCATTTTAGTGAGGAGGATTGTCTGCGTTTGGCGAAATCCCTTGGTGCCCTGGCACAAACCGGGGCAGGGCTCGCCATAACGCCGTCGCGCCGTTCGCCAGAGCGATTGAAACGGGCCATCAAGGGAGAATTGTCAGGGGATAATATTTATTGGTGGGATGAAAAATCCGACAATCCCTATGGCCATATTTTGGCGCACTCCGATTTTTTTGTCATCACCACTGACAGCGCCAACATGATTGGTGAAGCCTGCGTAAAAGGCAAACCGGTCTATACATTCCGCCCCTCTGGCGGCTCGAAAAAATTTGATCGTTTGTTAAAGGGATTTGAGCGCCATGGGGCCGTCCACCCCTTGCCAGAGGCGATTAGCGAACTTGCCTCCTGGGACTATGAGCCGCTTTATGCGGCCAGCGATATTGCACTTGAGATCAAGAAGCGAGCGGCGGTACAATTTGCCAGGAGTGGGTCGTGAAGAAGGAAAATACCGTGAGAGATGAACAATTACTGCGCCGCCAGATTATTGAGGTGGCGCTGGAAATGAGCCGATCCGGCCTGTCGCCGGGGCGCTCGGGTAATGTATCAGCGCGTTTTGGAAACGGTTTTCTGATTACGCCGTCTGGCCTTGCATATGAGCAGTTGCAAGAGGACGAAATCGTCTTTGTGGATGGGCAGGGAAAGGCGCAACACAACAGTTTGGAGCCCTCTAGCGAGTGGCGGTTTCACCATGATATATATGTGAATTTCTCCGAGGCTAGCGGCATTGTGCATTGTCATTCGCGTCATGCCACAGCGCTGGCCTGCGAGTATCGCGAGATCCCGGCCTTTCATTATATGGTGGCGGCTGCCGGGGGTAAAAAAATTCCCATCGCGCCTTATGCGATGTTTGGGACGCAGGAACTGAGCGATCATGTGGTTGCCGCGCTGGCTGGTTATAAAGCCACCTTGATGGAGCATCATGGCTTGGTGGCGTTTGGCAGTGATGTCAGCAAAGCGCTGGATCTGGCGCGCGAGGTCGAAGAACTGGCGGCGCAATATGTCCTGGTTCTGGGGCTGGGCGGCACACAATTACTGTCAGACCAGCAGATGGATGAAGTGATTGAGCGTTTTAAAACCTATGGCAGGCAGGTGAAAATATGAGAATTGTTGGCGGTGCTTTTAAAGGGACGCATCTGGTTGCGCCCAAGGGTAGCACAACGCGGCCCACTTCTGACCGTGTGCGCGAGAGCCTGTTTAATATGCTGGCCCATTCTTTTGAGGGGTTCACTCTTGAAGAGGTGCGCGTGCTTGATCTGTTTGCGGGCAGTGGGGCGCTGGCCTTTGAGGCATTGTCACGCGGCGCGGCCTCTGCTTTGCTGGTTGACAATGATGCCGTAGCACGCGGTGTGCAGCGCGAAAACATTGAGGCGCTGGGGCTTGAAGGGCGTGCTCGCCTGTTTCGCCGCGATGCCACAAAGCTTGGCCCGGCCAAAAATATGGGGCCGTTTGGCCTGCTTTTTCTCGACCCTCCCTATGGCAAGGAGCTGGCCGAAAAGGCGCTGTCCGAGGTGCTTGCTGGCGGCTGGCTGCAACAGGGGGCCATCTGTGTCATTGAAGAAGAGGCCAAGGCAGAACTGGTGTTGCCGGAAGCCTTGGCACCGCTCGATGAACGGATATATGGCGGCACCAAAATCATCTTTCTTCGTTATAGGGGCTGATGGTGCCGGGTTCGCTTTCTTGCAGGCGCGTAAAGGCGTGATCAACATGCTCAACGCGCAGGGTTTCCGGGCAATCGCTATTGCGGCATTCATACCAGCCGCCGCCCGGCACCTTGACCTGCCAGAACTCACGAAACCCTTGTTTGACGCGGCGCATCGGGGCTGAAACGATCTTTTCACTATATTTGCTTTTGACCTTGGTGCGCGCTTCTTCGAGGACTTCAATCGGGGTCATGATCGTGCTGTAGAGCATGGTCAGTCCGAGCGCGATGATCGCAATGATGAACAGTTTTATGAAAATCTTCATGTCGTTAAATCCTTCGATGGGGCCAAAAACCCAGCTATAGAGTAGTATCAGCCCGCAGGTGATGAGAAAAAAACTGATGAACGGTTTGATGACACTCTTCATGGGTTCGGGTCCTTCTCCGTGTTCGACGGGATACGCCCTAGCGCCGTTCAAATAGTTTTTCGATGTCGCTTAGATGCAGCTCCACATAGGAGGGTCGACCGTGATTGCATTGTCCGGCCCCTGGTGTTTGTTCCATTTCGCGCAACAGGGCGTTCATTTCTTCGGGTTTGAGACGTCGCCCGGAGCGCACCGACCCATGACAGGCCATGGTTGAGCAGACGGCTTCGAGCTGTTCGCGCAGATCAAAGGCTTCCCCGCTATTGGCCAGATTGTCAGCCAGATCCGTTACCAGACCTTTAATGTCACATTGGCCGAGCAAAGCTGGTGTTTCGCGCACCACAACAGCCCCTTCGCCAAATAGCTCCAGATAAAGGCCGAGCCGGGCGAAGTCATCCGCTTTGTCGGCCAGCAGAGCGGCGCGGTCCGGGTCAAGCTCGACAACTTCGGGAATGAGCAGGCCTTGCCGGGCGATATTATTTTCATCCAGACCCTTTTTCATGCGCTCATAGACAATGCGCTCATGGGCAGCGTGTTGATCGACAATGATGATGCTGTCTTGTGTCTGGGTGAGGATGTAGTTTTCGTGCAATTGGGCGCGCGCCGCACCAAGCGGAAAGCGGGTGAGGCTGGGGTCAAGCGGAATGGCATTGGCGCTGCTATCGACACTTGGGGCAGTCAGATTATCCTCTGCGATATGCGGGCTCATATTCAGCGGTGCCTGCCCGGTGTCCGACATATGGGTGGCAAATTGCGGGGCATAAGTGCGCGGCGGGATCAAACCGGATGCCGCACGGGGGACGCCGCCCTGATGAAAATGGTTGAGACTGGCTCCGCCGCCTGCCGAACTGGATAAATGTCCGGCCTCTGCCAATGAGGCCCGCAGCGCCCCGATAATCAGCCCGCGCACTCGACCGGCATCTACAAAGCGCACTTCTGTTTTGGCCGGATGGACATTGACATCGACCTCGCTGGTCGGCAATTTGAGAAAAAGCGCCAGCAGCGGGTGGCGGCCATGCGGCAAAAAATCACCATAGGCAGCGCGCACCGCACCGGCCAGTAAGCGATCGCGCACCGGTCTGCCATTGACGAACAAAAACTGCATCATGGCATTGGCGCGATTAAGGGTCGGCAATCCGGCAAAGCCAGAGAGTTCAAGATCTTCGCGAAGTGAGCTGATGGTCATGGCATCTTGCATGAACTCCTTGCCCATGAGGCGGCCGAGCCGCGCCAGAACACCGGCACTGTCGCCTTCCATGACGCTTGGCAAACGCAAAGAGGCGCGTTCGCCAACGGTCAGCGAAAAGGCCACTTGCGGGTGGGCCATGGACAGACGCTTGATGACATCATTGATCGCCATGTTTTCCGAGCGTTCGGACTTCATGAATTTGAGGCGGGCAGGTGTTGCAAAAAACAGATCGCGCACTTCGACCCGTGTGCCACGGTTGAGAGCGGCGGGGCGCGGGCCAGCTTTCAAGCCGCCATTGACCTCGATTTCAAGGGCGGGAGCCTTTGCGGGGAGAGCCGGGCGGCTGGTGATTTTCAGGCGGGCCACCGAGCCAATAGAGGGCAGAGCTTCACCGCGAAAGCCCAGCGTGTGAATGGCTAGCAGATCGGTGCCTTGCAGTTTTGAAGTGGCGTGACGTTCGACGCATAAAGCGAGATCATGTTCATCCATGCCCATGCCGTCATCCGTGACGCGGATCAGCGACAGGCCGCCATCGCGGGCAATGATCTCCAGGCTTTTGGCCCCGGCATCAATGGCGTTTTCCACCAGCTCCTTGATGACGCTGGCCGGGCGCTCAATGACCTCTCCCGCCGCGATGCGGTTGATCATGTCCGGGGGAAGCTGGCGCACGCTCATATTTTTTAATCCCTCTGTGAAAGATATTCGCGGGTCAGCACTTTGCCCATTTCAACGGCAGGCTGGTCAAAGGGATTAATCTCATAGAGTTCGGCAGCGAATATGGTTTCCATCATGAAATGCATGATAAGCGCCCCAAGAGTTCGTTCGTCAAGCATGGGAATGTCTATGGTGCGGGTCGGGCGGCAGGATTTGAAGAGCGCCTCGCCAATGGCTTTTTGCTCGGCTTCGACCAGATCACCAGCGGTTTGTCCGCCAAGCATCTCAAGCCCGGCGAGTTTGGCCAGTTTTTTGGGCAGACGGGGACCAACGCCTTTATTATCAAGGCGCAACAAGGTGATCATGTGATCATGCGGGCCATCAAGATAGAGTTGCAGTTGGGAATGTTGATCGACCGGGCCAAGCGCGGCAATCGGCGTGGAGCCCACCCCTTTTTTTCCAAGGCTTTCTGCCCATAGTTGCGCGTACCAGGCTCCGAACTGGCCCAGCTGGTCGCTATAGGACATGAGCACCAGATTGCGGATGTTTTTTTGCTGATCAAGCGTCACGTCAAGTGCGGCCCCAACGGCTGGCGCAAAGCTGGAGGGGTGTCGGCAGGACAGCATCATCTGCACCATGTGAAAGGCCCCCTTGCGGATGGCCGTTGTATCAAGGCCGATGGCCATAGCTGGTAACATGCCGACATTGGTGAGAACACTATAGCGTCCGCCTACGCCCGCATGGTGCTCAAGGGTTGGGATATTATAGTGATCACAGACATCACGCAGGCCATTTTCGACGCCTTTTTGCCGAGGTTCGGTGAGCCCGAGAAACATGTTGGGGATCTGTTTTGCAAGGCCAGCATCAATGACAAGTTGCAAGGCGGTCAGACCTTGCACCAGGGTTTCAGGCGTGCCACCACTTTTGGAAATGATCACAAAGCGTGTTTTGGCAAGGTCGAGATCTTTAAACATGGCATCGAGCGTTCTGCCATCAAGATTATCGCAAAAGCGCACTTCGGGGTGGCTATTGAGCGAGCTATCTTCGGCATGGCTGTAGGCGGAAGAATATTGCGCCAGCATACGCCCGCCAAGCCCAGAGCCACCCGTGCCAAAGAAAATAATGGTTGTGGCATCTTTCGATAGGGCATCAAGCGCGACGCTGGCCTCAACCAGATCAGCATTATCTTCTGGAACGCGCAATAAGGGCAGGCTTTTATCTTCGTAAGCCGCCTGCATTTTTTTCAGGCAAGGCGACAGGCGTTGAACATTGTTTTCCAGTGAGGTGTGTTTTATCCCGGCATCACCAATGGCAAAATCCATGCTTCCCTTGATGGATTGGCTATAAAATTGCGTGGAAAGTTCTATCATCTGTAGGCCCCTCAACCAACCGCCAAAATATAAATGCAGCGTACTCGTTTAATTTGTTTGGACAATGCCTGATTTGGGGTTGATGAACAATCTCTAATGCAGGGCTCAACAAAATCAATAGGGTGCACATAAGGTCTTTTGGGGGGCGGAAGGGTACTCAACCCGATTTTGGGTTGCCGACAATGGTGATAATCAGACGGTCTGGCTGGATCAGGCGTTTGGCGACGGACTTGATCTGTTTCAGAGTGACGTCCTGCACTTTTTTGTTGCGTGTATCAATATAGTCAATGCCCAGATCATCCATCTGTATCCATAAGAGCTGACTGGCAATTTTTGAGCTGGTGTCAAAGCGCAAGGGATAGGAACCGGTGAGATAAAGCTTGGCGTTTTTAAGCTCCTCTTCACTGGGGCCGTTTTCCGACAGGCGTTTGAGCTCATCGGTGATGACTTCCAGTGATTTATCCAGCTTTTCGTTCTTGGTGGCCACGCCGCCCATGAATATGGCCCCGTGGTCCAGCGGATAGAGATAGCTGTAAACGGAATAGGCGAGGCCGCGTTTTTCGCGCACTTCTTCCATCAGGCGAGAGGAAAAGCCACCACCGCCCAATATATAGTTGAGCACATAGGCGGGGATGAAATCATCATCTTCGCGCTTGATGCCCTGATGGCCAAATTGAGCAACAGACTGGGGATTGTCCATATTAATGATGCGGCGCACCGGTTTGCCAAGTTCGGCAACTTCGGGTACGGCAACAAGGTCAGATTTTTCTGGCAGATCGCCGAATAATTTGTCGAGGGCAATTGCCAGCTCATCGGCCGTTATGTCGCCAACAACGCCGATTTTAAGAGTGTCGCGGGCAAAAACCTTGCGGCGATAAGTTTCAAGGTCTTTGGACGTTATGCTTTTAACGGATTTTTGCGTTCCTTTGACGGGGCGCGCATAAGGGTGATCGCCATAAGCGGCTTCAAACCAGGCCTTGGAAGCGATTTTGCTAGGGCTTTTGGCCGAAATTTTCAGCCCGGCCAGCAATTGCCCGCGCATACGCTCCAGGGCTTTTTTATCAAAGCGGGGCTTGTTAAGGGCCAGATACATGAGTTCCAGGGCCTTGTCACGATTACGGGTCAGCGTCTGAAAATTGCCATCAAAGGCATCGCGTGACGCATCAAATTCAATGCGAATGGCCATTTCGTCGAGCATCGCCTGGAATTTCTTCGATTTGATGTCGCCCGCGCCCTCATCCAGCATGGCGGTGAGGAAATTGGCAAGGCCTTCGCGCCCTTTGGGGTCCTGGGTTGAGCCGCCCTTGAAGGCAAATTGCAACGCCATCAGGGGAATGGAATGATCCTCCACGAGCCAGGCGGTGATGCCTTTGGGGCTGGTCACCTGCTGGATGCGGTCGGCATATTTGCTGGCTGGTTTCTTATCAGACAAACCTTCAGATGCCGTTAGCGTGAGGCCTTCAGAACCGGTGGTTTCGGCGACGACAAGATTGCTTTTGGAGCTCATGAAATAAAATCCGGTTAGAACGAAAAATGTGGTGAGGAACAACAGCGCCAGCTTCTTAGCATGTCGCCATTCCAGCAATAATGAGATCACGTCATTGTCTCCCTTGATGTGAAGGACTTAGAGGGTAAAAGAGTTCAGTTGCGAACGTCTCAACCTCTTTTGCGCCGTTTTTTTGAAGTTGTTTTATGTGCCTCTTTGGTCTTTTCAATCGGAAAGAGCAGACCGGTGACACTGGCTTTTTCCACCAGATATTTGGCGGCGACGCGTGCAATATCTTTGATGGTTACCTTTTCAAGGCGCTTTGGCCATTCTTCGACATCCTTGACAGTTCCGCCAACAACCAGCGCCCAGCCATAGCGCCGTGCCAGCGTAGACTGGCTGTCGACACCATAGACATATTCGGCGATATAGGAATTTTTGGCACGTTCCAGCTGTTTTTGTGTCGGGCCGTTCTTGATGAATTTGGCGATTTTTTTGTCGAGGGCTTTTTCGACATCGGTAATGGAGTGTTTGCCAGCGGCAAGGGCATGAAAGCCGATGCGCCCATAATCGCGCCCGGATGACTCGTACCAGCCAGCAACGCTGGTGGCGATTTTGTCATCAACGACAAGGTCATTATACATCAGGCTGGTGGAGCCACCGGCCAGAATTTTCATCATCAGATCAATCGCTTCAGCCTCACCCTCTTTGGCGGTATTATAGCTGGGGGCGAGATAAAGACGGCTGAAACTGGCTTTGCCAGCGCGCTTGTCCTTGAGGATGACGCGGCGTGGCGCGGCGGGGGGAGCTTCTTGCGGGCGTGGTTGCATTTTGACGGCATCCACCCGTTTGACTTTGCCGTAAGTTGCCTTTGCCAGTTTTTCAACCTGCGCTTTGGTGACATCGCCAGCTACAATCAAAATGGCATTGTTAGGGGCATAGAACTGTCTGTAAAATTCCATGGCATCCTTCAGGTTGAGCGCTTTGATCTCATGTTCCCAGCCGATGACCGGAGCGCCATAGGGATGGGAGACATAGAGCGCAGCCATCATTTGTTCGGACAAAATGGCTGAGGGACTATTGTCGGTGCGCGAACGACGCTCTTCAAGGACGACATCGCGTTCTGTCAGTACGGTTTTGTCGTCAAGCTTGAGATTGCGCATACGATCAGCTTCAAGCTTCATAACAAGAGGCAGGCGGTCACTGGCCACTCTTTGGTGGTAAACCGTGGCGTCCTGCGAGGTGAAGGCATTGTCCTGGCCCCCATTGCGGGCGATGATTTTTGAAAACTCTCCCGGGTCAATTTTGTCGGTGCCTTTAAACATCAAATGTTCAAGGAAATGAGCAACGCCAGCTTTTCCGGGGGGCTCATCGGCGGCACCGACATGATACCAGACCATGTGTGTCACCACCGGAGCCCGGTGATCGGGAATGACGACCAGCTTCAGACCGTTTTTCAGCTCGTATTCCTTCGCCTTGAGATCGAGGGCTCTTGCCGGCTCCTGCAGGCCGGCAAAGACCGCAAGCACTGCGGCCAGCGCCAGAAGGCCGAGGGTCAGCGTCCTGTAATGCATGGAATCCTGCTTTCCTGTGGGACGGTATGTCTGTTGCGCGCAGTGTGCCTGAGCATCCCGCGCGTTGCATCTGAAATTTTTGTAAAACCGCATTCCGGCAAATGGTTTCCGTATGTGGAAGATCCCCGCTCCATTCGGGGCATCGCCGGTCGGGTTCACGAAAGAGTCGGATCTGCCGCATGCCGCATTGCATGCGCCTGACGTGGGGAGACGGTCCGGAACCGCTCAAGCAGCGGCCTGGCGCCTCTTCTTCCTGTCGAATTCCGCCGGCCGCGAGGTGGCAAGCTGATCGGCGAGAGACAGCGAAGCGGACGAAATGAAGTGCCGGATGTCTTCCCGCCCGGACCATACCATCCAGGCTTCGAGGAGCTCGTCATATCCCGGAATGGACCAGAAGAGATTGTTCTGTTCCATGTGCATGAAGCCGCTGCGGGGGGCGATGCCATTGCAGGCCACGAGCGAATGCATATAGGCATAGATGTAATCCGGATCCCATTTCATGAAGCAGATCGCCATGGCGAGCCGGGACGTGAGAACGTTCATGCCGCGGCCGCGAAAACCGTCCGGGCCACCCTTGAGCCAGAAGTCGCCATGATAGCAGGCGAGGCCGCGAATGCTGTTGGAACCCGGGCCGGGGCGGTATTGCGCCATGTCACTGACCAGCGTCCACAGTGGTGGCGTATAGGCGGGGAACTCCTCCCGGATGTGTTCCGCCAGAGTGCCATTGCCAATGTCCATGATCCGGATGGCCTGCGTGTGGACCACTTCTCCCTTGCCGTTCCGTCCCAGTATCCAGAATGCGTTGTCCTCGCCGAGTTGCTCGAGGCGCGGATCGAATTTCGGCGTCACGGGTCCCCTGGAGGCATGATT